>CAMOFU010000005.1 GCA_946613705.1 uncultured Clostridia bacterium | reverse complement strand
CAATTGGATTGACATATTCGGTCTGATGTGTTATTATATTAAAGTAGAGATCGTTGATACGGCAAGACTTTGCCTTGTAAGGGCTTTCGGTGAGGTTAATATGAAGTCGGATTCGGAAAGAATAAAAATTAATAAGAAATGCGAAAAGACCAAGACAAAAAACAAAACCAGAATCAAAAATAAAAAACTGATATTGCAGATCTCAGCGGTAATGATCCCTATTATTATCGCTATGATGGCGGGAGTGCTCTACATAGTGTACAGCAGCACCGTAAAGGGCTTTCTCGACTCGCAGAATGCAATAATGATGCAGATGCTCACCACGGTCGAGAAAAACTTCAACTATGATTCTGACATGGCAAGCTGGTATTTTGATTACTTTGAAGCACACCCTAACATTATCTATGAGAGATTAACAGGGGAAGAAAGCAACCTGCCCATGGGTGTTTTCGACGCGGAGGATGCATGGAGCGTAAAATGGCTGGAAAGGGGCTCCGATCAGCTAAAGAATTATGCCACCAAGCAGTATCTTGATAGTCTTCGCAGTGCCGCTTACTGGCAGACAAAGGACGAAAACTATGTGAGCCTGTTCATGGTGCTGACCGACGAGAACTATGAGGGCCTGTGCTTATTTAATTTCGAGGACACAGAGTCGGACGGTATACCCGAGGCAGGCTGGAAGCTGGATATGTCCGAGCACCCTGCGATCATTGATGCGGTGGAAAGCAACGCGGATGATGTGTTCTTTGAGAGAACAAAGGAGTTCGGCTCCGAGGGCAGCTATTATATAGGGTATAAGCCTATAAGGATAGGCGAAAGGATCAGAGCGGTGATCGGTGTCGCCTACAGCTGGAAGGATTTCTCATCTGTAATGGCTTCGACCTTTAACAAGGCGGTAGCGCTCGGTCTGGCAGATATGATACTCGCTTCCGCAGTGCTGCTGATACTTCTGTACCGCAAGGCGATAGCACCTGTAACGAGCATACAGCACAGCGTGAACGACTACATCGAAACGAAGGACAGCGATGCCGTTATCAGCAGAATGTCTGCCGTGAAGAGCAGCAATGAGATAGGCAGGCTTGCTGTCAATATCTCTGACATGGTAACGGAGATAAACCGCTACATGAACGATAATATCAAGCTTGCGGCGGAGAGGGAGAGAGTATCTGCCGAGCTGGATATGGCGAAGGACATTCAGGCGGGGCAGCTGCCGAGGGTGTTCCCGCCGTTCCCCGAGCGCAGGGAGTTCGATATCTACGCGACGATGACCCCCGCCAAGGAGGTGGGCGGAGACTTCTACGATTTCTTCTTTGTGGACGACGATCATCTTGCTCTGGTAATGGCTGATGTTTCGGGCAAGGGTGTCCCCGCGGCGCTGTTCATGATGATGAGCAAGATGCTGATAAACAATTATGCCAAGCAGGGCTTCTCTCCGGCAAAGACGCTCGAACAGGTCAACGAGGTCATCTGCCAGAACAACGAGAAGGAGATGTTCGTTACCGTATGGCTGGGCGTGCTGGAGATCTCCACGGGCAGACTGGTCGCATCAAATGCAGGGCATGAGTACCCCGTGCTGAGAAATGCGGGCGGAAAGTACGAGCTGTTTATGGATAAGCACGGCTTTGTGGTCGGCGGATATGAGGGCATGAAGTACAAGGAATACGAGATACAGCTTGAAAAGGGCGGCTCGCTGTTCCTGTATACCGACGGTGTTCCCGAGGCAACGAACAGTCGGGAGCAGCTGTTCGGCACCGAGAGGCTGCTTGAGGTGATGAACAGCTCGCCCGAAAGCACTCCCAAGGAGATGCTTGAAAACGTCAAGTCTGCTGTTGACAGCTTTGTGGGCGACGCAGACCAGTTCGACGACCTTACGATGCTTTGCATAACACTGCTGTGAGCTTAAAGGCAGCACCGTGTCTTTCGCGGCGGTGCTGCCTTTTTATATTTTCAGCGATACATACTTGAAATTTGATAATTATTAGTGTATAATTATTGAAGTGAAAGCTTTCGGGTCGGTTCAAAATACGGTAAGTAGGTGGATAGATGAATAACAATCAAAAGCGGTTCAGGATCACAAGGTTTGCAGAAAACTTTTCTATGATCGTTTCGGTCGGCCTGTCGGTGCGGCTGCTTGCTGTCGTGGAAGCCGACAGAGTGAACTACATTCTGTCTTCTGTAATGTTTTTATTTGTTGCTGTTTCATTTCTGTTCAGGGTGTTAAGGCTGCCGAAAGAAGATAAGCTTGCCTGCATAAATTCGGGCGTGGCAGCAGCAATGTATGTCTGTGCCGCGGCTATAGCTTTGGTATTTCCCCAGAGATCGTTCACCATGGTGATCTGCTTCGGGCTGTTTCTGGTATCGTTTTTGCTCTCTCGGGTTTTTTCGGTCATAAAGAACCATAAGGTGTGGAATATCCTGTACAATGTGGCTGTCGCTGCACTGATGATACTTGTCATGTGCTATCTGGTGGGCCTTTTGGTTGAAAAGCCGGAGCTTGAAAAGTATGGTGAAGAGGTAATGGCTATACTTAAAGATGCCGACATGCTCTCGCAGCTTTGGACCATAGGTGCCGTAATAACTATCATGCAGCTCATCAGGATAATAGGCTTGTCATTCTCGCGGTTCAGAGTAGATGTACTGATAAAGGTAGCCAAGAAATCAATGGCGATCGAGATACTCTCGGGTCTGATGATACTTATAGTGGCATTCTCATTCGTTATAAGCTCGGTAGACCCCAATATAAATAACGTGCCCGATGCGATGTGGTACTGCTTTGCGGTGGTCACGACTATCGGCTTCGGTGATTTCACTGCATCGACTCTGCTCGGCAGAGCGCTTTCTGTGGTGCTCGGGATATACGGCATAATCGTGGTAGCGCTGATAACCTCTATAATCGTGAATTTCTATAACGAGATCAAGGACGAAAAGGCTCCCGATGTGGAGACAGACGGTGAGCAGACAGATGCGGAGGTCACGGTAAAGACTGACGGGAAGGAGCAGTGAACTGCTGCAAGACACCGATCATCAGAGATCAGGAACAATAAACTGCGGGCAGCCTTTTTCAGACTGCCCGCAGTTTTGCGTGCTGTATCATTCATCGTCTTCCGTGTCGAGCCCGTAGTTCAGAACGCTGTTATAGACGGCGTTTGCCTGCTCGCTCTCTTTCTTCTCGCGCCACCTGTCGATGTCGCTCTTTATAGCAAGCATCTCGTCAACTACCAGCTCCACCTTGTCGGGCCTGACATACCTGAGATATCCGATCATGCGTTCGATCCCTCGGGGACTGCCGATATGCTCCGCTATGATGTCACTCAGCTCGGCAGGGTAGCCAAGCTCGGTAAGCGCGGCTGTCAGCTCATCGCGGGTGCGGCTCCATAATGCTCTGTTGTCCATATTCTCCATTCTCCTCCGTGGGCGGCGGGTCAGTCCTCTGCCCCGCAGAATACTCTGCTGTAGTAATCGCTGCTCTTTTCGAGCTGCGCCTTGTATTCCTCCTCACCGAGCTCCTCGCAGAGCGTCGGTGTCTGTGAGAACAGGTCTGTCCCGAGCCCGAGCCTGTCGCCCTTGATCTCGGCACCTATCGCAGAAAGCGTCGTGGGGAACATATCGACCGACGAAAACAGACGGCCCTTGCTGTTCGCTGCCTGCTTCGCGGGATTGATGATGCAGTTGTAGGTCGTTCTGATGTAACCTTCCTCAATGTCTACCAGCGTCGTTTTCTCGTTGCCGAGGTGGTCGCCGACGAGTATCACCGTGGTGTTTTCATAGAACGGCTGCTGCCTTATCCAGTTCACCAGCTCATACACCTGCCGCGATGCACAGTCGATCGCTGCAAGGTAGTCGCTGCTGATGCTGTCGTCACAGTTCGGGCAGCGGTGTCCGCATTCAAATGTGTGTGTGTCCATAGTATACATCGTCACAAAGAACGGCTTATCCTTTTTGGAGATATCGGTGATAAGCTCCTTCGTAATATCTATCAGCTTGCGGTCCTCGATGCCCCATTTCCAGATGTAATCTTCGCTCTCGTCGGTGTAGCCTTGATCGGCTGCGGTCGTTCTGTCGAAGAGCGTGCAGTCGTCATATCTGCCGACATATTTGTCGTACATAGAAAACTCTCCCTTTGAGCCCTCTATATACAGCTGCTCATAGCCGTTGTCGTGCAGGATATCCTCAAGCCTTATCATGGACGGGTACTCTATCCTGCCGTTCTCGGGAAAGATCTGTGTATTCAGTGAGATGCCCGAGGTCTGCGCGACCGTCGAGCCCTGCGTGAAGGTGATCGACGGCACATATACCGATGCGCCGCCGAGCTTGTCGGTGTTTGAAAAGCTCACGCAGCCGTCCTCTCCCGCAAGCGCCGTAAGCTCCGAGATGTAGTTTTTGCCGAGCGCCCCGCCCGCGTCCTTTGAGGCGTAGGTGCTCTCCATAGATTCCAGATATATGTAGATCAGATTGCGCTTGCTCTCGGGAAAGGAGATGCTGCTCTCGGTCGGAGTTATGTAGTAGTTCTCGTAGATATCCGATCTGCCGAGCTTCATTTCGGCATAGTGTATAAAGTGGGTCTGCCCCGCGAACATAGCGATACCCGTCAGCATCAGCACTGCCGACAGTACGGTACACACCGCTCTTTTCCTGCCGTTCAGCACCAGCGTATACTCTCCGTCACCGTCAGCCGCCGTAAGGCTGTCGTTTGCGAAGCATCTTATCAGATGATAGCCGAAATAGCCCGTTATCAGCAGGAATACAGCGGTCATTATCACTGCCGCGATTATATCTTCTACAGCCAGCCCGCCCGCTGCAAAGGTCACCGTGAAGAGTATCGCTTCAAACTCCATATTCGAGTATACATTATGCAGATACACCGCGACGATGCCGATGAATACACCCAGCCCCGTCATCAGGATACAGCCTGCTGCTGCGAACCATCTGCCCTTGCCCTGTCTCGGCTTACGGCTGACTGTTTTCTGCGGGGTGAACATCACGGCAAGCCCGCGCGCTGCCCTTGCAGGTCTGCTGCCCTTTTCAAGCCCCCTGTGGATCAGCTTCCCCACTGCCTTCAGCAGTGCAAATGCCGCCGCTGTACAGATCACCCACAGGGCTGCCCATTTCGGCAGAAAGCTCCCGAAAAAGCTCTGCGAATACAGCTCCGCCTTCGTCGGATCAAAGAACAGCCCGACGGTCATCAGCAGCACGAAGGGCACGCCGATGCGGCAGAAATACTTTACCGACCGAAACACCGTGAGCTTCGGTCTGCGGACTATTGAAAAGGAAGACAAAGCAAGGAACAGGAATAAAGTCAAAAACGGAGCCGACAGTGCCGCTGCCCACCTGCCCGCTGACATGGTCATCAGGTCAAGCGGCTGCATTTTTGCGGCAATAGCTGTCAGCACCGCTGCTTCAGCTGCTGCAAGGACGTAATGCCTCGCAGCGCCCTTTTTGATCTCGGATAATACCTTCATGCGCCCTCATTTCATGTCTGATGCGGTGCTGTAGATCAGCGGCATATCATACTCTGTCTCATAGATATCCTTCCAGAGCTGATAGTTTTTCCGCATCATGTCCTCCGACTGCTCTCTGCGGGGCAGGGAGGTGTCGGGGTAGATCGGCGGTGAAACGTGTACCGTGTATTCCTGAATGTAGAAGCCGTCCTCGCCCATTATATCGGAATCCTTCATCGTTATGAAGCAGGGCAGCACGGGAACGCCGTTCTTTGCGGCAAAGCTGAATGCCCCGCGCTTGAGCGGCTTGGGCTTGCGGTAGTTCCACCACATACTCTGCTCGGGATAGAACAGCACAAAATGCCCCTCTGTCAGAAGCCTGTCAAGTGCGGCATAGAATTTCTTCATCGTTCTGAGGTTTGATGAGAGCGGAAGTGTGTTGCAGTTGCGCATAAGGTGACCGTAGAATCCCGGGAAGGAGGTGTAGTTCCCCTCTCTGATGACTCTCCAGAACTCGCGGCCCTTCTGCTCTGCGGCATCATAGGTGAGATGTATCGCAAAGCTGTCAAAGGCATTGAAATGGTTGCAGGTGATGACCGCACCCGAATCAAGCGCCTTGAAATGCTCTATCCCGTGTATCTCCTTGACTATCATTTTCCTGTCGCGTATCAGGTCGCCGACGAACTTTCGCGCCATGGCAAATGCAGCCTTTGTCTTCAGCCTGTCTGTGGGGCTGCGGCGGATATACTCGATATCGTCGGGCATGAGCATCTTTGCGGGCGGGTCGTCCTCAACGTCCTCGTCAAAGCGTCCCTCGCGCTCGAACTGCTCTATCCTCTTTACGATCTCAACACGGTCGGCAGCACGCTTCTCACGGTTTATTCGGTTGAGATAGTTGTCCTCACGCTCCGCCTCGGAAACTGCGGTCGCGATCAGCCTTTCAAGAACATCGTTGTCCTCCTGCCTTTCCGCGTCCGTGTATTCCTCAAGCACCTTTTTGATCTCGCCGTATACAGAGGTCTTCTCCGCGTATTTCCAGAAAATGTCTCCGTGCGGGCATTCTGCATAGTGCCACGGCTTGCTTGCCATTATGTAATGTATCATTTTGGCTTCCTCTATCGGGTGGGGAAGCTCGCAGTATACCTCGGTATTCCAGCGCTGGTCGATCCAGTGGACATGATCCTTGCAGATCAGGTTGAGATAATCCTCGTCCTGAGTCACAACAAAGTTGTAGTAACCGAGCAGCTCTATGAACCTTTCAAGCACCTTATGCCTGCGGAACTGTTCGCAGTTTATCAGCAGGATACCCGCGTTGAAATAGCTGTATCTTGAAACGCCTATCACTCTTTCGACATAGCTGCCGAAGGCATCTGTCTGCACCATAGCCTGCTCGTGGCAGGCACCGAGGTAGGCATCGCCCGTATCTGTGTCGAAAAACTCGCTTATATCGCCCGTCACCACTGTATCACTGTCGATATATACCGCCTTTTCATACTCGGGGAACATCTCGGCTATGAAGAGCCTGTAATATGTGGTCTTGGAATAGTAGTCACGCAGCGGCAGCTTGCTCTGAACAGAGTCAAGGTTCTTGGTGACATCGACAAAGCGTATCTTGAAGCGGTCGTCAGCCATCGACAGAAACGTCTGTCTCTGCTGCTCCGAGATACCTGTATTCAGTATATGCACTGCATACTCCCGCTCCTGCGAGGCGTTTGCTATCATGGAACACAGCGACACAGCGGTGTATTTCATGAACGAATCGTCGCAGGCATAGAAGATCGGGATAATTGAGTTATTCATAATGGCTCCTTATAGGGGGTTATTTTATCAGGGAAAGATATTTCTCATATATGTCATCAAACTGTCTGTATCCGAATACCCTGTGTACCTTTTCGATATGCCATTGCTTGATATTGTCGGTATGCGGATAGGGCAGCCAGAACAGCCGCTTTGAAAAGTGCCGCACGACAGTGTGTCGGTGCAGGAACTTCTGGTCGTTGAACCGCTGCGGCAGCACCTTTTTTTTCGTGGTCGAACGGATAAGAGCGCTCTGATCTGCGAAGGTGAGCTTTTTGCGTTTCAGCCACGAGCGCGCCTTGGGGAACAGCTTTGTCCTTCTCGCCTCCGCGATGTTGAAAAGCAGCACGCCCGCATTTATATAATTCGGGTTTATCAGGTATTTCCCGTAGTGATCTCTTGCCGCCGCATACTCAAAGCCCGTGAGGTCGGTATCCCACAGCAGAGAGATGTCGCGGTTGAACATTATGTCCGCATCGAGATACAGCAGCTTGTCGGGTATCCCTCTCACACGGTCGGCAAACAGCCTTATCAGCGTGTACGGAGAGCAGTATGCGTTCTCGTTGGGGCAGCCCGAAAAATGCTTCATGTAAAGCCCTGTCACGTCATAAACGGTCACGGTGTTGGCGCTCCCGAACTCCTTGACCGCTTTGCGCAGAAGCTCGGTGTGCTCCTTGGTAAGCGGAACGTATCTTTCATCAAGGTGAGAAACGTCCATCGTGAATATGTGAAAACTAAAAGGCCGGGCTGACTCTGTGCGCATAAGTATCGAAAGCGTGCAGGTCAGTATCCCGTCGAACACACCGTCATTTCCGCAGAAGAGGATATCTGTCATTGTTCCTTCTCCCGTCTTATGTATTTTATCTGAACATGGTCGGAGAGCTTTGCTCTCCTGCACATCGCATCGTAGACCTTGTCTCTGAGCTCCCTGCGGCGCTTGCGCACCGTTTTTTCCATATCGGGGCAGAATGGGCCGTCGATGCAGGTGACTATCCTCGGGTGCCTGAAAAACCTGCGCTTGCGGTAGGTGTTGGTAAAGGCGAACACAGGTGCTCCCAGCTTGGCGGGATAGTCGAACGAGGTATCGGCAAACGGTCTTATGCCTGTATAGTACGGCCAGATGTGTGCCTCGGGATAGACAGTCACGCAGTGGCCCTCATTGATACGGGTGGTGATCGCCTCCTTGAAGCTGCGGTAGGCGATAACATTGTCGGGTATCGGCAGCGCCCCGAGCGACGGGGTTATCCTGCCGAGCAGAGGCATAGAAACGTTGTTCGGGTGTACGATCACATAAACACTCGTCGGGAATGTCACGAGCGAGGGTATAAAAGCGTCCGCGATATCCTGCGTATGGTTTCCGTACATAAAGAAGCCCCTGCCCTTTGCCTTTTTCAGCTTGCGGGCTCCTTTTATCCTGTGCCCGAACACACATTTGCAGTACAGGAACGCGATCGGTGTCGCAACGACCCTGTACCAGAAAAAACGGGTGAACCGCTTGAACAGCGAGGTGTGGACATATACATAGTCGCTGCCGATGTGACGCGGCTCTATCTGTGCCACAGAGAATTCATCGTGCAGCTCGTCACTGTAATAGATGACCTTGCGCTTATCCAACCTCTGCACCTCCGTAACGCCGCTGCTTTGGCAGCGGCTGCTGATGCCTCTCAAAACAGTCTTACAGTTTATTATATCATATAATTGAAAGCATTTCAAGAGCGGGACACTTTTTTGGTAAAATAAACAAATAAAAAGAAATGAAACCGCCAAAATATTACAGGCAGTCACAAAAAACGCTCCGCCCTGCCGAAGACAAAACGGAGCCTTAGATCCCGAACGGACACGGCAGCCGATCGGTGAGCTTACTTTTCGGTTTTTCTTATAAACTCGAAGCACAGCATCGTGATATCGTCAAACTGCTCCGCCTCGCCGCAGAAGTCGTCAATGTACTGCTTCATGTTTTTGAGGGTATGCTCGGGGGTAGCGTTGGCGTTAGCGTTCAGAGCAGAGATCATTCTGTCGGTGCCGAACAGCTCCTTCGAGGTGTTGTTTGCCTCTGCAACGCCGTCTGTGTATACAAAGAGCTTGTCCCCGGGCTGCATCACCAGCTCGTACTGCGAGTATTTCATGCCCTCGTTTCCGCCCAGCACGAAGCTGTGCTTATCCTTTATCAGCTCGTAGCTCTTGCCCGCACGCTTTACCGCGGGGTACTCATGTCCTGCATTTGCACATTGCATTACCCCTGTTTCAAGGTCGATAATGCCTATCCACGCGGTAACGAACATCTCCGCATCATTGCCCTCGCAGAGCATCTCGTTGGAGCTTCTGAATATCTCGGCAGGCTCCAGCGCAGATTCCGCAAAGCCCTTTATCGTTGCCTTGCTGCGCATCATATACATTGCGGCGGGTATGCCCTTGCCCGAAACGTCTGCGATAACGAGAGCAAGCTTGTTCTTGTCCACAAAGAAGATATCGTAGAAGTCGCCGCCGACCTCCTTGGCAGTGAACATTCCCGCATGGAGCGCAAATTCATCTCTGCTCGGGAACTCAAAGTTCTTCGGCAGGGTAGAGGTCTGTATGCTCCGTGCAAATTCCAGCTCCTCGTTTATCCTGTTTTCTGCCTCCTTGATGTAGCGCTTGAGTGTATCTACCGTTGCATTTATATCACGGGAGAGCGAGGCGAACTCTATCGAATCGCGCACCCTCACGACCTCATTGAGATTGCCGCCCGTGATCTTGTTGAGCGAGATGTTCACCTTGTCAAGATTGTTGACGATTATATTCTGCACAAGCAGATAGATCAGCAGGAAGATAAGAGTGAACAACAGTATATCCGCAAAGGCAGTCTCGTAAGAGGATATGTCGCGGTTGAGGAACACTTCCTTCACGGGGATAGCTGCGATAACGGTAAACTCCCCGTGCGTGCCTGACAGACAGTAGCTGTTCTCTCCCGTTATATCGGAGTAGAAGAAGGTGCTGACCGGCTGATCGCAGCCCAGCTCGGAGATGTTCTTCCCGTAGTTCTTATTCGAGATTATCCTGCCGTCCTTATCGGCGATACAGATGATCCCGCTCTCGCCGATGTGTCTGTCCGCAAGCTCTGACACCGAGCCGGAGAGCTGCTCGAATTCGCTTATTTCACTGTCGTCTATACCGAGCTCGACAAAGCCGCCCTCTGCCTTCACGCCGCAGTATAGCACATTTGCTTCATTATCGGGCAGAGCCTTTCTGTATTTCTGAGAATACTCGTCCGCTTCGCCCTTGGCGAGCACCATGAATTCCGCACTCAGCTCGTTTGAATACATATCGTATCCCTTATATTTGGGGTCGGTCGAGGCGACGATGATGCCGTCATTCCCGACAGCGTTTATCTCATAGACATCAAAGAGCGTCCTCAGCTCTTTGAGCTGCTCGTCGGTCACTTCGGAGATGCCGCCCGTCCTGTTGATCTCCCTCACGGCGGTGCGGCAGAGTGTGAGAGCCTGTTCTTTCAGACGTCCGACAGCCTTGCTCTGCTGAGCGTCGAGCTGTTCAAGGTCGCGGAGCATTTCATCAACGCCCAGCCTGAGCTCAGTCTCTGCCGACTGCACTGCCTGACGTGTCTGTATCGAATAGAAGAACATGAATATCGAGCAGGTGAGCACCATTATAAAGCCGAATACCCATGCAAGGAACCTCGATGCGATCGGCCGCTCGGATTTCTCGGAGGCCGCGATGATCCTCAGGTCGCCCGAGCGTGCGGAAATGAGCAGCGAAGAGATGAGCATACCGAGGCCTGTGAAAACTATCATAGGCACAGCGCATATCTTTACGACCTTGAAGGCATTGTTTATGTCGTCGCGGTGGGTAAGGAATACCGCGAACATATGGAAGACCTCGGTGACGCACCCGATAAACAGCGCAAAAAACGGCGAAGGCTTTTTGCCCTTGAAGGTAAAATGGTTGAAGGCTGCCGCGATCAGTCCCGCAAGGCAGGTCGAGACTGAGCAGGCGACCGCCGTGTAAGCGCCGACATCGAAATATGTGCCGACGATATAACGCTCGACACCTCCGATAAGCCCCGCAGTGATGCCCGCAGTCGGACCGAAAAAAAGCCCTGCCGAAAGCGGAGCAATGTCTCTTACGTTCAGCATCATCTTCTCAAAGTCGATGCCGAAGTGGGTGGACAGCACAGCCATCATTCCGAAAGTGAGCCCTATCAGCAGCTTCTCGCCCATATTCAGCTTACGCGACCTTGTGAAATGCCACAGCAGTATATTGGTACAGCACATCAGCCCTGTTACGGCCGACATTTTTACTATCATCTCAAACATACGGTAAACACCTGTTTCTGCTATTCAGACTATTTATATTATATAATTATACATTCAATTCAATTTTTTGTCAACTCATGCGAGCACATTTGAGCCGAACGATCTTCATGGAACGCCAAAAGTCCCGACAGACAGCCGAAAGTGCTGTCCGACGGGACTTTTGCTGGTGTATTGATATCTTTATTCGTCTATTATCTCCTGCGCGACCGTCCGCTTCGGGATACAGCGGTCCATTGCCTGCTTTTCGATGTATCTGTGTGCCTGCTCCTCGGTCATTCCCCTGCTGCTTATAAGCACCCATTTTGCGCGGTTCACAAGCCGTATCTCTGCCATTTTGTCCTCGAGCGACACAGACTTCCTTTCAATACGTTTCAGGCGCTCGCAGGTGCTCTCCAGCCAGTCGAAGGCAAGGGATACCAACTGTCTTGACGGCGGCTTGGGGAGCGTATACACTCCGTAGGGACAGACCTGATCGAAGATCTCGGGATAGTATTCGCTCCTTACGAGCAGCAGCACCGCACAGCTCCTTGCCGATGAACGGTCTATAGCCAGCCTCACGCCGTTGTCATCGGGGAGCGGGGCATTTATCAGAACGATATCGTATTCCCTGTCAGAAAGCCTGCGCTTGGCAGAGCCCACACCCGTTTCAAGATCGCAGTCATAGCAGCCCCTGTCTGCAATGAGTGAGGACAGTGCCTCGTTGAACTTGGGCTGTGCCGATACTATCAGCACGCTGTAACGCCGCTGTTTCAGTTCCACAGCACCGCCTCCTTAACCGCAGTATATATCAAGTATACGGGCAGGGATATGCTCCCTGATGAAGTCGCTTTGCCCGGCATACTCTCCCGCTTCCGCAAGGCTCTCGGGCAGCCTGTCAAAGCTGTCGGTCAGGGAGCTGTCGGCCGAGAAAAGGTCTATATCCGCCACGGGAGGCAGATAAAGCCCGTTTTTATAGCCGTACAGTCCCGCATAGATCAGCAGAGCAAAGGCAAGGTAAGGGTTTGCGGTCGGGTCGGGAGAGCGCAGCTCCGCTCGCCTGTATTCACCCTCGGCGGCGGGAATGCGGATAAGCTGTGAGCGGTTCTCTCCCGACCAGGAGATGAACTTCGGTGCCTTGTTGGAGCCGAGCCGTCTGTAGGACTGCTCGGTCGGGTCGAGGAAAAGCGTCATCGCCTTGATGTGCTCCATTATCCCCGCCATGACAGCGGGCAGAATGATATGGTTCTTATCGCCCTTCACCGAAAGGTTTATGTGGTAGCCGCTGCCGGGTCTGTCAGCAAGGGGCTTGGGCGAGAAATCGGCATAGAGCCCATTGGCATGAGCCACGGTCTTGACCACCGTTCGGAATGCCATCGCATCGTCGGCGGCACGGAGCGCATCGCTGAAACGGTAATCTATCTCGTTCTGCCCGGGACCCTCCTCGTGGTGGGAGCTTTCGGGGATTATCCCCATTTTCTCAAGGGTGAGGCAGATCTGTCTGCGGATATTCTCCCCCTTGTCATCGGGAGCGATATCCATATATCCCGCGCTGTCATACGGGATATTCGTTGGATTGTCGTGCTCGTCGAGCTTGAAGAGATAGAACTCCTGCTCCGAGCCGAAGGAAAACTCCAGCCCTGCCTCTCCTGCATCAGCTATCGCCTTGATGAGCAGGCTGCGGGTGTCGCATTCAAATGCCGTGCCGTCGGGTCTTCGCACGGTGCAGAACATTCTCACCACACGCCCGTGCTCGGGTCTCCACGGAAGAACAGAGAGCGTGTCGGGGTCGGGAAACAGCAGAAGATCGGAGTGCGCCTCGTTGCCGAAGCCGCGCACCGCAGATGCATCAAATCCTATACCCTGCTCAAAAGCGCGTCTGAGCTCGTGCGGCATGACAGAGATATTTTTCTGTCTGCCGTAGACATCGCAGAAGGCAAGGCGGATAAACTTCACGTCCTCCTCCGCACAGTATTCGATTATTTCTTCGGGTGTGTAATTAAGCTCCATATACTGTTCCTCCGAATCGCCTGTTTACGGCTTAGTTTGCAACATACATCTGCCTGTAGGGGTTGCGGCTGTCGGGCATGACCACCGTGTAGGTGTGGTCAAGCAGCTCCGACAGATCGCGGCCGAAATAGAAGCAGAAGCGTCTGAGATAGTGGGCGATCTCTTCAAGTTCGGCGCTGTCGGCTGTGTGGGTGTGTACCTGATGAGGGAAGTGTATTCCCTTGCAGTCGGAGCGAAGATACATCTTCCCGCCGTGCATTCCCGTTGAGGGAAAGTTGCCGACGATCGGGCGCTCGCTCTGTGTCAGCCCGAGAACGATGATCGTTCCGCCCGCCTGATATTCCCCGAGAAAGCTGCCTGCTCTGCCGCCGATGACAAGGGCAGGCTGCTTGTCCTTGTAGGCCTTCATGTGTATGCCTGCACGGTAGCCCGCGTCGCCCTGAACATAGATGCGTCCGCCGCGCATCGCGTATCCGACCGCATCACCGACGTTCCCGTGGATAACGATAGTCCCGTCGTTCATCGTGTCGCCCACCGCGTCCTGAGCATTGCCCATGACCTCTATCTTTGCACCGTTGAGATAAGCTCCCAGAGCGTTCCCCGGGATACCGCTGACCTTTACGGTCTTGTCGGAGATGCCCGCAGCCAGGAACCTCTGCCCGAGGCAGTCGGTCACGGTGCAGTTCCCCCTCGCCTGACGGAGCGTTTCGTTCAGCTCACGGTAGTCAAGTCCTGTTGCATTGATATTCATTATACCACACCTCCAAGCTTTTTTCTACGGGTCGCAGGCAAAAATACCGCAAGTGACGGAAATTTTTTCAGTTTGTCAATATTTTCCTCATCAATGGGGGCCTTTTCCCTCACCAGCGAGGTGTATATTCCCGCTCTGTTCACATTGCCGATGACGATGAATCCCGACAGTATGCCGTCCCTGACGTACAGCCGCCTGATGCCCTCGGTCCTGTCCTCGTAAACCTCTGCGTCCTCGGGATAGCTGCCCGCGGTGGCGCAGTGCAGACCGAAAAAGCCGATAGAGTTCATCGGGATAAGATCGGTAAGGGAGCTGTCGCCGCCCGACATATTTATGCCTGCGTTCCTGCCCTGCATATATGCGTTCGGAAGTATTGCAAGCACTCGTCTTGCTCCCGCAGAGCTGTCAAAGCCCTCGGAGCAGTCGCCTGCGGAGAAGATGTCGGGGACCGTGGTCTGCATTTTGTCATCAATGACTATGCCCCTGTTCACCTCACAGCCCGCCTGTGAAGCAAGCCCCGTCTCGGCGCGGACACCTACCGCGAGCACGAGAATGTCAAAGCTCACCTCGGCACCGCTTTTCATGTATGCGGTATTGCCGTCAAAGCGTACAGCCGTGTCGCCGAGCATGAAGCTGATGCCGTGCTTTTCGAGATGCTCCTGCATAACGGCGGCACAGTCGCTGTCAAGGATAGACGAGAGCACCCTGTCTGCCAGGTCGCAGACGGTTATGCTGCCGACCCTGTGCGAGATACCTTCGGCGCATTTCAGCCCGATCAGCCCCGCCCCGACGATCAGCACGCGGCTCTCGGGCGTGAGTGCCTTTTCCAGCGCAAGACTGTCGTCAAGTGTCATAAAGGTAAAGCGGTCTTTCACCGTTTCGAGTCCCTCAAAGCTCGGCACGAACGGAGAGGAGCCTGTGCAGATGCACAGCCTGTCGAAGCTCAGCTTCTGCTTGTCCGCGAGGGTGACGGTGTGCTTTTTTGAGTCGCATTTCACTGCCTTGCCGAATATCAGGCGGACATTGTTTTTCTCATAGAAATCCTCGGGGCGGTAGAGCATACGGCTGAGGTCGGTCTTGCCCTCCAGATAGTAGGAGATCAGCGGACGAGAGTAAACGTGGTGCGCCTCCGCCGAGATCACGGTTATGCTGCCCTCGCTGTCTCGGCTCCTTATGCCCTCGATACACCCTGCTGCGGCAGTGCCGTTCCCGATGATAAGATATTCGCTCATTTCACTCACCTCTCCTCATATACGATCGCATTGTTCGGGCAGCCCGTAACGCAGGCGGGCGCTCCGCAGCTGTTGCGCATACACAGCTCGCACTTCTGCGCTGCACCTGTCGGCCCCGCCGCAACTGCCCCGTAGGGACATACCAGCACGCAGGTCAGGCAGCCGACGCATTTGTTTTTGTCTATCCTGATAACGCCGTCCTCAATGCTTATCGCGCCCGCAATGCAGCTCTTCACACAGAGCGGGTCGGTGCAGTGGCGGCAGGACACCGCATAGGTAATGCCCGCGTCCTCTTCAATGTGGATACGGGGGAATACAGGCTTGTCTTTAAGCGCCCTGACCATATCGTCAAGCCCCGAATTGGCAAAGGCACAGTTATACTCGCAGAGGTGGCAGCCGAGGCACCATTCTTCGTTTACATATACTCTTTTCATATCAATGCCTCCTTATTCTCCCGCGTGTGAGATGCCGAGGATCTCAAGCTCCTTCTCGGTCAGCCCTACGCCCCTGAGCATCAGTCTGTTGCCTCTCAGGCTCTCGATAGAGTTGATGCCCATGCCGCCCATAAGCTCCTTGATCTCGTGCCGCCATGCGTTCATCAGATTGACGAGCCGCTGCGAGCCGATATCGGGATTGAGCCGCTTTACAAGGTCGGGGCGCTGTGTGGCGATGCCCCAGTTGCACTTTCCGCTCTGGCAGGTGCGGCAGAGGTGGCAGCCCAGTGCAAGCAATGCTGCGGTCGCAACATACACCGCATCGGCTCCGAGCGCTACTGCCTTGACCACGTCCGCTGCCGAACGGACACTTCCGCCGACGACGAGCGATACGTTGTTCCTGATACCCTCGTCACGCAGGCGCTGGTCTACAGCCGCCAGTGCCAGCTCGATCGGTATGCCCACGTTGTCTCTGATACGGGTAGGTGCCGCACCCGTTCCGCCGCGGAAGCCGTCGATCGCTATGATGTCCGCACCGCTGCGGGCGATGCCGCTTGCGATAGCGGCGATGTTATGGACCGCCGCGACCTTGACGATGACGGGCTTTTTATACTCCGTCGCCTCCTTCAGTGAGAACACCAGCTGCCGCAGATCCTCTATCGAATATATGTCGTGGTGCGGAGCGGGGGAGATAGCGTCCGAGCCCTCGGGTATCATTCGGGTGCGCGAGATGTCGCCCACGATCTTCGTTCCGGGAAGATGCCCGCCTATGCCGGGCTTTGCGCCCTGACCCATTTTGATCTCGACTGCCGCTGCCGCTTCAAGATAGTTCTTGTGAACTCCGAACCGCCCCGATGCCACCTGGACCACGGTATTCGGTCCGTAGACGTAGAAATCCTCGTGCAGTCCGCCCTCACCCGTGTTGTAGCAGATGCCCAGCTCTGTAGCTGCGCGGGCGAGCGAGGCATGGGCATTGTAGCTGATAGAGCCGTAGCTCATTGCCGAGAACATCACGGGCATTGAAAGCTCAAGCTGAGGGGCGATCTCGGTGATGAGATTGCCCTCGCTGTCACGGCGGACGCGGTCGGGCTTCTTGCCCAGGAACACCTTGGTCTCCATCGGCTCACGCAGCGGGTCGATAGGGGGATTTGTCACCTGCGATGCATTTATCAGTATCCTGTCCCAGTAGACGGGCAGCGGCTTTGGATTGCCCATTGACGAAAGCAGCACTCCGCCGCTGTTCGCCTGCTTGTAGATCTCCTTGATAGTCTCGTCCGACCAGTTTGCATTCTCGCGCAGACGGCAGTCGCTCTTGACGATCTTCAAAGCCCGCGTTGGACACAGCGACACACACCGCTGGCAGTTGACACACTTAGTCTCGTCCGACAGCATCATACCGAGCTCCTCATCAAAGCGGTGTACCTCATTCGCACACTGCCGCTCACAGACCCGACAGGCAATGCACCTGTCCTTGTTTCTCTCTACTTCAAATTCGGGATATATAAAATGATCTCTCATCAGAATTTACCCTCCCTGACCCTTACGATAACAGGCTCGCCGCCTGCGGGCGCATAGAAATTTTCTGCATCGGGCTCCATTACCCTGACCGCAGCCTCCTCACTTGCGATAAATACACGGTCGTCCTTTTCGGCTGTTATCATAGAGCGCAGCTTCAAACGGTCGTTTAGCGCCATAAGCCCGCCGTCCCAGCCGTATACGATCGAAAACGGCCCCGTGATGAGCAGGCTCGGGAACACTGTGCGCAGATACGTCAGCCGCTCCTTTTCCTTTTCGGGCTTGCCGTTTATCGTTGACCAGAACGGTGCCGCGATAACAGATGCCGCTTCCGCGAGTGTCAGCCCCTGCCGCCTTATCAGATAATCGAGAATGTATGTGATGACCTCGGTGTCTGTCTGAAGGGTGCATTTGTAGCCGAACATTTCTATAAAGCGGCGG
This sequence comes from uncultured Clostridia bacterium, assembly GCA_946613705.1. GTDB lineage: Bacteria > Bacillota > Clostridia > Oscillospirales > Ruminococcaceae > FB2012. The sequence continues at coordinate 10,873 of CAMOFU010000005.1, read as the reverse complement.
TTGGCATCGTATGAGGATATCTCACCGTTATGCACGACCGAGCTGTCGAGCAGCGAGAAGGGGTGAGCCCCTCCCCACCAGCCCGGGGTGTTGGTGGGATAGCGCCCGTGTGCCGTCCAGGAGTAGCCCTCGTATTCCTCGAGCTTGTAGAACACGCCCACGTCCTCGGGGTAGCCGACTGCCTTGAAGCACCCCATATTCTTTCCGCTTGAAAAGACATATGCGCCCTTCATCTCGGTGTTTATCTTCATTACCGTCCGTGCGACGAACTCGTTCTCGTCCACCTGCTCGGAACTGAGCATTGAGGAGAGCGGACGGACGAAGTATCTCCATATTATAGGCTCATCTGTGATCTGCGGTATCTTCCGCGTGGGTATCAGCTCACCCTTGACTATCTCGAACCGCTCCTTTAAATAAGCCTCGCAGTCCTTCCTTGTGGAGCGGTGGTCGAAGAAAATGTGAAAGGCGAACAGCTCCCTGTACTCGGGATAGATGCCGTAGGCTGCGAAGCCGCCGCCGAGCCCGTTGGAACGGTCGTGCATGGGCTTCATTGCATTGCAGATCACATCGCCCGTAATGCCCTTGCCCTCTCTTGAGATAACAGCTGCGATCGCACAGCCCGACGGGATACGGACTTCTCCTTCAAGTTTCATATGTATCTCTCCTTAAAAAAAGATAAAGCGCCCACTACAGCAGTACCCTCCGAAAGGACACTGCCGTAAATGAACGCCATTGCTCATCAAATATTAAGAAACTGCAAGTATTATAACTCAAAAATTCATTTCTGTCAATAGGTTTGCACAAGTTTGTGACATTTTTGCAAGTTTTTGCTCGGCAATATGCAGATATTTGTAAAAAACGTGCTTGACAAATGCTCCGAACGGGTGTATAATACAAAGCATAGAGGCAAGGACGTCTCGAAGGTCATACTTCAAGAGTCCTTGTCTCTTTTTTGATACTTTTTTAGATGGGGCAGTGTCGTCCGCGGTGAGGGACTGTCTCATCGCGGCGGGACTGTTGTACGAAACGGAGGAAATGAAAATGAGTACGGTAACAGAAATCTTCGCAAGCAAGGTCTTTGACGACAGAGTGATGAAATCAAGACTGTCCGCAAAGGTGTATAATTCCTTGAAGAATACTATCGAGATCGGCGAGAAGCTGGATATCACCGTTGCCAACGCAGTTGCCGAGGCTATGAAGGAATGGGCGGTGGAGCAGGGAGCAACACATTACACCCACTGGTTCCAGCCGCTGACGGGCATCACTGCCGAGAAGCATGACTCATTCATCACTCCCTCGCCTGACGGCAGAGTCATCATGGACTTCTCGGGCAAGGAGCTCATCAAGGGCGAGCCCGATGCTTCGTCGTTCCCCTCGGGCGGACTGAGGGCGACCTTCGAGGCAAGAGGCTACACCGCCTGGGACCCGACCTCATACGCTTTTATAAAGGGCAGGACCTTATGTATCCCCACAGCCTTCTGCTCCTACGGCGGCGAGGCGCTCGACAAGAAGACCCCTCTGCTCCGCTCGATGCAGGCGCTCAATAAGCAGGCACTCAGGATACTGCGGCTGTTCGGCAACGACAAGGTGCGCCACGTTACCACCTCTGTCGGCCCCGAGCAGGAATACTTCCTTATCCCCAAGGAGCTTTACGACAAGAGGAAGGACCTTATCTATACGGGCCGCACTCTCTTCGGTGCCAAGCCCCCCAAGGGACAGGAGCTGGACGACCATTATTTCGGCGTTATCAAGCCGAGGGTCGAGGCATATATGACCGACCTCAACGACGAGCTGTGGAAGCTGGGCATTCTTGCCAAGACACAGCACAATGAAGTCGCTCCCGCACAGCACGAGCTTGCACCGATCTATGCAACAACGAACATCGCTACCGATCACAACCAGCTCACTATGGAGATAATGAAGAAGGTGGCGCAGAAGCACGGCCTTGTCTGCCTGCTGCACGAAAAGCCGTTTGCGGGCGTGAACGGCTCAGGCAAGCATAACAACTGGTCGATCTCGACCGACACGGGCGTGAACCTGCTCACCCCGGGCGAGACACCCTATGAAAATGCGCAGTTTTTGCTGTTCCTTTGTGCGGTCATCAAGGCTGTGGACGATTATCAGGATCTTCTGCGCATCTCGGTCGCTACTGCGGGCAACGATCACCGTCTCGGTGCGAATGAAGCTCCCCCCGCAGTCATCTCGATCTTCCTCGGCGAGGAATTGCAGGGGATACTTGACGCTATCGAGAACGATGCCCCCTATGAGGGCGTTGAGAAAACGACGATGAAGCTCGGAGTAAGCGTTCTGCCCAGATTCACAAGGGACACCACCGACCGCAACCGTACCTCTCCCTTTGCTTTCACGGGCAACAAATTCGAGTTCAGGATGGTAGGCTCGGCAGACTCTATCGCCTGCGCGAACATCATGCTCAACACCTCTGTCGCCGAGAGCCTGCGCATCTATGCCGACAGGCTGGAGAATGCCGAGAACTTTGAGGATAAGCTCCACGAGATGATAAAGAAGACGATCACCGATCATAAGCGTATCATCTTCAACGGCAACGGCTATGACGATGCGTGGATCAAGGAAGCCACCGAGGTGCGCGGGCTGCTCAACTACCGCACCACTCCCGATGCTATCCCGCACCTTATGGACGAGAAGAACGTGAAGATGCTCACCGCACACAAGGTATTCACCGAAGCGGAGCTGAGGAGCCGTACCGAGATAACTCTTGAGAACTACTGCAAGCAGGTGGTGATCGAGGCGAACACCATGGAGCTGCTGGCAAGGAGAGATATCCTTCCCGCGATCGAGGAATACGCTGCCTTCGTGGCACGGACGGCGAATGCAAAGAAATCGCTGGCGACCGACCTTGCCTGCACCTACGAGACAGAGACAGTGAAGCGGCTCTCGCAGCTTGCGGCAGATGCCTACAAGAGCCTTGACGAGCTGGACCGTGTGCTTGAAAAGGTGCAGTCGGCAGCCAACGTTATCGAGACGGGATATCTTATCCGCGATGAGCTGCTCGGAGTAATGGACAGGCTGCGTGCCTCGTGCGACGAAGCGGAGACGATCACGGCAGCAAAATTCTGGCCGTTCCCGACCTACGACGAGCTGCTGTTCGGAGTGCGCTGACAGAAACACAGAAACAGAAATAAAAAAGGAGCTGTGGCTGCCGTAAAATGCGGCAGTCAAGTTCTGTTTACGGAGGAATAATTATGTGCTGTATAATGGGCTGGTGCTCGCGTGAGGCAGATACGGAGCTGATGAGCGAGTGCTTTGAAAGGACCAAGTCGCGGGGACCCGACGACACACGTTATCTCAGGCTGGAGAACGGAGTGCTCGCGTTCCACAGGCTTTCGATAATGGGGCTGACAGATGAAGGTATGCAGCCCTTTTCACTCGGGCGAAGCTATGCTGTCTGCAACGGTGAGCTTTACGGCTTCGGGAAGCTGAGAGATGACCTTGCGGCAAAGGGCTACCGCTTTAAAAGCGATTCCGACTGCGAGATACTCCTGCCCCTCTGGAACGAATACGGGACGGATATGTTCGGTATGCTGGACGCGGAATTTGCCTGCATCATCTATGACGGAAACAGCAGAAGCTTCATCGCAGCCCGCGACCCGATCGGCATACGTCCGCTGTACTACGGCTATGACAGCGGGGGAGCGATAGTATTTGCCAGCGAGCCGCAGGACCTGACAGGCATCTGCGCGAAGATAATGCCGTTCCCCCCGGGGCACTATTATGACGGCAGCTTTCACTGCTACAATGATATCGCCCGCGTTGACGAGGTCTGCTATGATGACCTTGACACGGTATGCCGCAGCATCCGCGATAAGCTCACGGCAGGCGTTGAAAAGCGCCTTGTGGCAGATGCGAAGGTGGGCTTTCTGCTTTCGGGCGGGCTTGATTCATCACTGGTGTGCGCCATCGCTCAGAAGCACTCGGATAAGCCTATCCGCACCTTTGCGATAGGCATGAGCGAGGACGCGATCGACCTGAAATATGCTAAGCAAACTGCCGACTACATCGGCTCCGAGCATACGGAGGTCATCATCACCCGTGACGATGTTATCGGTTCTCTCGAGGAGGTGGTGCGCCTGCTCGGTACCTTTGACATCACAACGATACGCGCAAGCGTCGGAATGTATCTGGTCTGCAAGGCGATACACGAGCAGACCGATATCCGCGTGATACTTACGGGAGAGATATCCGATGAGCTGTTCGGCTACAAGTATACCGACTTCGCCCCCTCGGCGGAGGAGTTCCAGCGCGAGGCAGAGAAGCGTGTGCGGGAGCTGCATATGTATGATGTGCTGCGTGCCGACAGGTGCATCTCGGTAAACTCTCTCGAGGCAAGAGTCCCCTTCGGCGACCTTGACTTCGTTAAGTATGTAATGGCGATAGACCCGCAGAAGAAGCTGAACACCTACGGCAAGGGCAAGTATCTTCTGCGCCGCGCCTTCGAGGGGGATTACCTCCCGCACGATATACTCTACCGCGAAAAGGCAGCCTTCTCCGATGCGGTGGGGCACTCGCTCGTCAACTATCTGAAAGCCTATGCCGAGGAATACTATACCGACGAAGAGTATGAAACGCTCCGCCAAAAATACACTCACGCACAGCCGTTCACAAAGGAGTCTCTGCTGTACCGTGAGCTGTTCGAGAAATATTATCGGGGTCAGGGTGAAATGATCGTCGATTTCTGGATGCCGAACAAAAGCTGGGAGGGCTGTGATGTGGACGACCCGTCGGCAAGAGTGCTTTCAAACTACGGCGACAGCGCAAAGTGAAATAAGGAGTTGAGCTTTATGAGAAAGTATATTTTCGTCACGGGCGGAGTTGTTTCGGGGCTTGGCAAGGGCATAACCGCCGCGTCGCTCGGAAGGCTTCTGAAGGCAAGAGGGCTTGTGGTCGCGGCACAGAAGCTTGACCCCTACATCAATGTCGATCCGGGAACGATGAGCCCCTATCAGCACGGCGAGGTCTACGTCACAGAGGACGGTGCCGAGACAGACCTTGACCTCGGACATTACGAGCGCTTTATTGATGAAGACCTCAACCGCTATTCAAACCTCACCACAGGCAAGGTCTACTGGAACGTGCTCAACAAGGAGAGAAGGGGAGAGTATCTCGGCTCGACGGTGCAGGTCATTCCCCACATCACCAACGAGATCAAGGAGTTCGTCTACTCGGTAGGCAAAAAGACCGATGCGGACGTTATCATCACCGAGATCGGCGGCACGATAGGCGATATCGAGTCCCAGCCCTTCATCGAGGCGGTGCGGCAGATATCGCTCGAGGTCGGGAGGGAGAATGCGCTGTTTATCCACGTCACACTGGTGCCGTTCCTCAGCGGCTCCGACGAGCACAAATCCAAGCCCACTCAGCACAGCGTCAAGGAGCTTCAGGGCATGGGGATAAATCCCGATATCATCGTGCTGCGCTGCGACAGACCGCTCGAGGAGTCTATCTTTCGCAAGATCGCGCTCTTCTGCAATGTCAGAGAGGAATGTGTCATCGAGAACCTTACCCTGCCCGATCTGTACGAGGCTCCGCTGATGCTCGAGAAGTCGGGGTTCTCCGATGTGGTCTGCAAGCGGCTGGGGATAACCGCGCCCCGTCCGCATCTTGACGAGTGGCGGGAAATGGTCGGGCGCATCAAGTCCGCCGACAGTACTACCGCGATAGCTCTCGTCGGCAAGTACACCGAGCTGCACGATGCTTACTTATCCGTAGCCGAGGCGCTTCGCCATGCGGGGTATTCGCTCGGCACCCATGTTGATATAAAATGGGTGGATTCCGAAACGCTCACGCAGGAGAATATCTCACAGGCGCTCTCGGGTGTCGGCGGTGTCATCGTTCCGGGCGGCTTCGGCGGACGCGGTATAGACGGCATGATAACCGCCGTCAGGTACGCAAGAGAAAACGGCCTGCCGTTCTTCGGTATCTGTCTCGGTATGCAGATCGCAGTGATCGAGTATGCAAGGAACGTCTGCGGTATAGCAGATGCCGATTCGGGCGAATTCAACGAGCTGTGCAAAAACAAGGTCATCGACTTTATGCCGGGGCAGAGCGATTCGATCGACAAGGGCGGAACGCTGCGCCTCGGAGCATACCCCTGTGTCGTCAGCGACGGCACGACGATGCAGCGCTGCTACGGCACCGATAAGATCAGTGAGCGCCACCGCCACCGCTATGAGTTCAACAACGACTACCGCGACAGGCTGGCAGCAGCGGGGCTGACGCTGTCGGGGCTCTCGCCCGACGGCAGACTGGTCGAAACGGTCGAGCTCACCGAGAGGGATTTCTATGTGGGCGTGCAGTTCCACCCCGAGTTCAAGAGCCGACCCAACAGACCGCACCCGCTGTTCGTGGGCTTCGTGTCGGCATCGGCAAAGAGGGCGGTCAGATGAGCGGGCTGCACGAGGAATGCGGAGTTTTCGGCATATGGTCGCCCGTGAGGTCGGCACCGGCAGAGACAGTCTATTACGGCCTTTATGCGCTTCAGCACAGAGGGCAGGAGGGCTGCGGCTGTGCAGTCTGCGACGAGGGCGTTATAACCGCTCACCGCGATATCGGGCTGGTGGGCGAGGTCTTTGACCACAGCACCGTCGCTTCGCTCCCGCATGGGAACATGGCAGTGGGACACGTCCGCTACTCCACCACGGGAGGGAACGAGAGGCGCAACTGCCAGCCGATAGTTGTCAACCATATGAAGGGACGCATGGCTATTGCCCACAACGGCAATCTTTCCAATGCCTATGAGCTGAGGCGGGAGCTGGAGCTGTCGGGCGCGATCTTCCACACCACCTCCGATACCGAGACGATAGCTTACATCATCACCCGCAAGCGCCTTTCCTGCGGGTCTATCGAGGAGGCTGTGCTGAGGACTATGGAGGTCATCGAGGGAGCATATTCGCTGATAGTTATGTCTCCCTCAAAGCTGATAGCCGTGCGGGACCCATTCGGCTTCCGCCCGCTGTGCTTCGGAAAAATGCCCGACGGCTCGTATGCCGTCGCCTCGGAGAGCTGTGCGCTCACGGCAGTAGGTGCAGGATTTGTCCGCGATATCGAAGCGGGAGAGATGCTGGTGTTCTCAAAGGACGGTATGCGCTCCTACAGGTCGTTCTGCGGACAGTGCCCCAAGCGCAACTGCATATTTGAATACATCTATTTCGCCCGCCCCGATTCGGTGATAGACGGTGTGTCTGTCCATGCAGCAAGGCTGCGTGCGGGGCGTATACTGGCAGAGTGCTGTCCTGCCGATGCGGATATAGTCATCGGAGTACCCGATTCGGGGCTCGATGCGGCGCTCGGCTTTTCACAGCAGTCGGGCATACCCTACGGCATCGGGCTCATCAAAAACAGATACATAGGCAGAACGTTCATCGCCCCCGCACAGTCGGTGCGCACCGATAAGGTGCGGATAAAGCTCTCGGCAGTCGGCGAGACGGTCAGGGGCAAGCGTGTGGTGCTGGTGGACGACTCGATAGTCAGAGGCACCACGGGCGGCAGGATAATAGCGCTGCTGCGCGATGCGGGTGCGAAGGAGATACACTTCCGCGTGTCTGCACCGCCGTTCGTCAAGCCCTGTTATTACGGCACGGACATCGACACGGAGGAGCAGCTTGCCGCCAACCGCCACACTCCGCAGGAGCTGGCTGAGATAATGGGTGCCGATACACTCGGATACCTTCCTGTCGGTAAGCTGCCCGAGCTCACAGGCTCCGACGGTCTCTGCACTGCCTGCTTCACGGGCAATTACCCGACCCGCGTCCCGGGGGGCATACACAAGGACAGATATGAAATGAAAATACCGCCGCAAGGAGAATGAAAAATGCTGATACCCAATATGAATTACTCGCATCTGAAGGACTCTTACCTTTTTTACAATATCGCGCAGAGGACCAAGGCATACCTCGCCGCTCACCCCGACAAGCACCTTTACCGCATGGGCATCGGAGATGTTTCGCTGCCGCTGTGCGATGCAGTCATCAAGGGACTGCATCGGGCTGCCGACGATCAGGCAAGGGCAGATACCTTTAACGGCTATATGCCCGAATGCGGAGCGCCGTTCCTGCGGACAGCCGTAGCAGAGCATTACCGCAGCCGAGGGATAGCTCTTGCGGACGGAGAGGTGTTCATCTCCTCGGGAGCCTCGGACGAGCTGGGGGATATCCTCGACCTTTTCGACCGCTCTGACCGCTCGCTGATAATCGAGCCCGCATACCCCGCCTACGTTGATGCGAACATCATCGGCGGACGGGAGATAGTTCATCTGCCCTCATCAAGAGAGAACGGCTTTCTTCCCCTCCCCGATGAGGGCACCGAAGCCGAGCTTATCTATATCTGCTCGCCCAACAATCCCACAGGCGCGGTATATGACAGAGAGCAGCTGAAAAAGTGGGTGGATCGGGCGAATGCAAACGGCTCGGTGATACTCTTCGATGCAGCGTATGAGGCATTCATCGAGGACGAAAGGCTGCCGCGTTCGATCTTCGAGATAGAGGGCGCAAGGACGTGCGCTATAGAGATCTGCTCGCTTTCAAAGACGGCAGGCTTCACGGGAACACGTCTCGGCTATACCGTCATACCGCATGAGCTCGTTCGCTGCGGGCTCAGGCTCAACGATATGTGGGTGCGCTCCCGCACCACAAAGACCAACGGAGTATCCTACATCATACAGCGTGCCGCCGCAGAGGTCTTCACAGAGGAGGGGCAGCGGCAGACCGCAGAGAACATCGCCGTATACAAAGAAAACGCCCGCACGCTCATGCAGGCGCTGGACACTCTCGGGATATGGTACACGGGCGGCAGGAACGCTCCCTATATCTGGCTGGAATGCCCCGACAAGATGGGCAGCTGGGAGTTCTTTGACCTGCTGCTGAACAAGGCGCAGATAGTCGGCACCCCAGGTGAGGGCTTCGGAAAATGCGGCGAGGGCTACCTCCGCTTCTCGACCTTCGGCTCTCCCGAGGACACACGCAAGGCCGCACAAAGCCTCATCACTCTGCTCGGATAGATCACCGCCGTATCGGTGTAAACAGAAAGCCCGAACTCCGCACGGGAGCTCGGGCTTTGTATCATTTTCTGTCATCTGCCGCAGTATCACGACTTCGATCCCTGTAAGCTGAAAAGTGAACGTTAATGGCAGAAAACTACCGCTCTGCCTGCCTGTATACACCTATGAAGGCTACAGTCGGCTTTGAGCGCGAATCGGTTATCCTGATGCGCAGACCGTCTGCCGCAGCGCCGCCGAGAGGTACTATCCGCTTGTATCCGATCACCGTACCGCGGTATATCTCCCTGCATATACCGCCTTCCATGACATCTGCCGCAAAGCTCTCTACCCGCTGGCTCAGGCGGATATTTTCCTTTATCACAAGATACCCGAGCTTCTCCTTGCGCGGGAGCTTTATCACTATCTCCGCATTCTCCCGCTCGGACATATAGTATTCGTCTGTGCTGTCGGTCTTTACGCAGTCTATCGCGTTCCCGTCTGCCGTTATCTCTGCCTCGGGAGCAATATTCTCGGCGAACGAGTCTGCTATCAGTCTGCCAAGCTCTGCAAGCCTTGCGGCATCGTTCGGGTGTATAAGCCCCTCGTTCGTGGGCGGGACGTTCAGCAGGAACGTCGCATTGCCGCCCACCGAGCTGAGATATATGTCAAACAGCTCGTCAAGGCTCCGCACCTTGTCGTTTTCGCTTTCGTGCCAGAACCACCCGGGGCGCAGAGATGTGTTGACCTCGGCAGGGTACCAGATAAGCTCGTGCTCGTTTTCAAGCGCCTGCCTGCTGCCCAGATCCTCGTCGCCCGCATTTATCCTTCGGCGGAAATCGGCACTGTCCTCGTGCTGGCTGCGCTCCGCTGTCTTCTCGGTATCACGGGTGCGCAGAGGTACAACGCTCCACTCCGAGGCCCGTGTGTGGCCTGCTTCGTTGCCGCACCACCTCACATCGGGCCCGCAGACCGAGATGCAGGCATCGGGCTGAAGCCTTCTTATCACAGAGTAGTACCGCTCCCAGTCGTAATACTGCTTTCTGCCGCTGCCGTCCGCACTTTCGCCGCAGGCACCGTCGAGCCATACCGAGAAGATACTGCCGTAATCGGTCAGCAGCTCGGTGAGCTGCCCGACATAATAGTCATCGTATGCCTTCCCCATGCCGTAAAGCGGCGAGTGCCTGTCCCACGGCGAAAGATAGATGCCGAAGGCTATCCCGTGCTTTTTGCAGGCATCGGATACCTCGCGTACTATATCGCGTCCGCAGGGACTGTTCATAGCATTGTGATCTGTCAGCTTGGTGTCCCACAGGCAGAAGCCGTCGTGGTGCTTGCAGGTGAGGATAAGCCCCTTCATGCCCGCAGACTTTATCACCTTCACCCACTGCTCCGCGTCGAGCCTTGTCGGCGCGAATACAGAAGGCGGCTCGCTGCCGTCCCCCCATTCCCTGTCGGTAAAGGTGTTCACGGTGAAGTGGATAAATGCGTAGAATCCAAGCTGCTGATGTCTTATCTGCCGCTCGGAGGGGACAGTCTGTATCAGTCGTTCATCAAGTGTCATGGCATTCCTTCCGTTCGTTGTGGTCTGTCCTTGCAGTATCGCGCAGTTCCGTTTCCGCCGATACGGTACACGGGCGTGTGCTTTGCCGTGTCGGTGCTCTCGGGATATCTGCGTACTTATTATAGCACCGTATAATAAAATTGTCAAATGTTCTCCCTGACCGCAGCGGCGGCGCGCAATGCCGTCGCGCCCTGTTTTGTGCGGGAGGCAGGCTTTGCCGCGCTCCGGATCGTATAATGGTGCAGACTTATAGGCAACACCGCACGACCCGCGGCTAACGCCTCTGCACATCATCTGCTTGC
>CAMOFU010000004.1 GCA_946613705.1 uncultured Clostridia bacterium | reverse complement strand
AAACCGCAAAGGACTGATAAAATGTATAAACAAGGACTTTATCCGATTATCGGCAAGTCTGCGTCTGCTAAGGGTATTTTTGATATCACCGTGTTATGCCCCGAAGCAGCCGAGCTTGCACAGGCAGGGCAGTTTGCACAGCTGCTTGCACCGTCATTTTTCCTGCGCAGACCTATCTCTATCTGCGGCATTGACAAACAGAAGGGTACTCTGCGATTCGTGTTCGAGGTGAGAGGGAGCGGCACCGAGGAGCTGTCGCACCTCAACGTCGGGGATAATATCGACCTCATCGCACCGCTCGGTCACGGGTTTACCGTAACAGACGGCAGAGCAGTTTGCGTCGGCGGAGGCATCGGTGTTCCTCCTATGGTCGGCATTGCTGCCGAGTACGGCGATAGAGCGGCTGTGATATCCGGCTTCCGAAGCGCCTCGGCAGTTATCCTTCAGGACGATCTCAGGGCGGCGGGCTGCGAGACGATACTCTGCACCGATGACGGCTCTGCGGGTATCCACGGCTTTGTTACTACGGCTCTTGAGGAATACTTGCAGTCCAATAAAACGGACATTATCTATGCCTGCGGACCTATGCCGATGCTGAAGGCTGTTGCGTCCATCGCCCGAAAGCACAGCATCAGGTGCGAGGTATCCTTAGAGCAGAGAATGGCCTGCGGAGTCGGCGCGTGTCTCGGCTGTGCGGCTGTTCTGGAACGAGAGGGCAGGGAAGTGTTTGCACACGTCTGCAAGGACGGCCCCGTGTTCGATGCAAAGGAGGTAAGGTTCGATGGCTGATCTGAGAGTTACTCTTGCGGGTGTTGAGTTCAAGAATCCCGTTATCCCTGCCAGCGGCACCTACGGCTACGGCAGAGAATACGAATGCCTGTATCCGCTGTCAAGGCTGGGCGGTATATCTGTAAAGGGCACCACCCTTCACGAGCGTACAGGCAATATCCCGCCGCGTATCGCAGAGACACCTATGGGTATGCTCAATTCGGTTGGCCTGCAAAACGGCGGAGCGGAGAAGTTCCTGTCCTGCGAGCTTCCGAACCTTGTTACGAAGGATACACGGATAATCGCCAATATCGCGGGTTCAACAGTAGAGGAGTGTGCTGAGCTTGCTGCTATGCTGGAGGGATCGGCTGTTGATATGATAGAGCTCAATATCTCCTGCCCGAATGTTAAGCAGGGCGGCGCCGCCTTCGGTACCGATTGCAATGTGGCAGGGGCTGTTACAAGGGCTGTACGCGATGCGTGCAGCAAGCCGCTTATGGTGAAGCTTTCTCCGAACGTTACGAGCATAACCGATATTGCAAGATCGGTCGAGGCATCGGGTGCTGATGCAGTGTCTCTTATAAATACTCTGCTCGGTATGCGTATAGATATCAAGACCCGCCGCCCCGTGCTGCACAATAACGTTGGCGGTCTTTCGGGGCCTGCGGTGTTTCCCGTAGCTGTACGAATGGTATGGCAGACTGCAAATGCGGTAAAGATACCCGTCTGCGGAATGGGCGGCATCTCTACTGCCGAGGACGCTGTTGAAATGATGATGGCAGGTGCTTCGGCAATTCAGGTCGGAGCGGCGATCTTCCGTGACCCGTATGCCCCTGTCAGGATAATAGACGGCATCAACGAGTGGTGCGACAGGAACGGTGTGAAGTCCGTAAGCGAGATCGTCGGCACAGTCAGACCGTGGTAGATCCGATCTGAACCGAATAAGAATAAGAAGACCGCATTATGAGAGCTTTTCATAATGCGGTCTGTATTTATATCCTGCTTTCTATATACTTTTTCAGAACGGCTCTGATCGGCGGAGAGATCATATCAAGGGTGATCTCGTCAGGCGAAAAGAATCTCAGCTCTGTCATCTCGCCGTCTGCCATACGCGGCTCACCCGTCCAACTGCGGCAGAGGTAGATGATCTCAACATTAGAAACCTCGTCGCCGTTCGGATAAACGTAATGTGCCTGCGGCCCCGAGTTTATCATGAACAGCTCGAGCTCTCCTGCTGTGAGCCCCATCTCTTCAAGCAGCTCACGCCTTGCGCACTGCTCGACCTCCTCGTCGATCTCAACAGCTCCGCCCGCGTATCCCCACAACCCGTTGTCAGAGCGCTTTCCGAGAAGCAGCTGCCCCTGTTCGTTTTCTATCATTATGCTGCCTGCACACTGGATAAGCGTCCGCCTGCCGACAAGCTTGCGAAGCTCCATGATATATCCGTCCATACGTTACCTCACATCATAAGATCGCGCACCATGTCTATTCTGGAATCCGCATATGCGCTTGAAATTGATGCACCGAACAATACATCGGTCGCACCGACTCTTTGGAAGAGATCGTTCATCTTGATATATGTGTATCTGAAATCAACGACATATATCTTGTCAAAGCTCTGCACGAGAAAAGGCACAAGAGCGTTGCCGTAGCTGTCCTTGATAATAACGAGCACTCGGCCGTTGTCAACATCGGAGTCTATCTCGCAGATCTGTGTATCTCCGCCGAGGAAGGAGCAGTAGCATCCCGCTCCCGATGCCCAGTCAAAGAACAGGCTCCCGTCTGCGCCGTTCTGGAAATAGCCGTCATAATATCTTGTGGTATATGAATTGCGCGGCTTATAGTATGTAAACGTATCGGGATTATCGGCAAATTCCTGTAGATTACCGCTGTAGCCGTACATCGAGCCGAGGTAATCGGTCTTGAACACCTCTTCGTAATCGGAGAGGGGAGCAAACGGCACGCCTGCTGCCTGTGCAAACACCTCGGCAGCGTAGTATGCTCCGAGCGGCTGCCAGTGGTGATCGGTCCGTGAGTATATGTATTCATCAAGATGAGCGGCAAGTGCATCGTAGCAGTCAACATTTGTTACCCCGTTCAGGTAGTCGTTCAGGTTGAGGATACACCCGTGCTGCTCGGTAAATGTGCCTTCCATATCGGCGGGGATATAAAATGCCGAAGAGAGAGGGCAGCTGAGGTTGTAGACATTAACGCTGTCTCCTACCATCTGCTTGTACTGATTGAGCACCTGCGCATATTCTCCGCCTGTTGCATAAGCTCCGTAAAACGGCGGAAGGCCGCGGATCCTCGAGCCCTCATATCTGTCGCACACCACAACGTTGCCTATCCATTCGCCGTAAGCGGGCAAATAGCTGTCGGGGTCGGCAGCAGGGTGGGGAGGTGTGGTCGAGACCTCCTCAGCGGGCTCATTCTCGGGAGCCTCGGTAACAGGCTCAGTCTCTTCAATGGTTTCCTCTTCCTCTGCCACACCCGGTTCAAGTACCTCTGCCGTTGTTGTTTCGGCAGTTGTTTTCTTTGTGGTCGTAGTTTTCTTTGTGGTTTTCTTGGCAGCCTTTGTGGTCTTCGCAGTCGTGGTCGTTTCCTTTTCGGCTGCGGCTGAGGTCGTCATCTTAGCAGAGGCCGTAGTCGCAGCAGTTGTTGCCGTGGTCGTTCCCGATATTGTGGTGAGCTTCGGCGCACCCTCGGGGGAACCGTCTGCATTCCCGCACCCGCCGAGTACAGCCGCCATAATAAGCACAGCTGCGGCTGAAAATATAGATCGTTTCATAGCTTTACCTCGGTAAATAATTTGTATTTTGTATCATGATACTGATTATACCATTTATCCGCAGAATTGTCAACCGTCAGCCGAATCGTCGGATACAGCGGTCAATGGCTTTCCGCTGTCTTGCTTTGCGGGAAGAACACGGTAAATACAGTGCCCTTGCCCTTTTCGGATTCAACGCGGATAGTGCCGCCGCACAGTTCGATTATGCGCTTGACGAGAGGCAGCCCGAGCCCGTTTCCCTCAGATGCGTGAGCTGTATCGCCCTGATAAAACCGCTCAAATATGTGTGCCATAGTCTGCTCGTCCATGCCCTCGCCGCGGTCTGTTATGCTTATCCTGATCCTGCTCTCGCTCCTGATCGCTCTGATCGCGATCTCTGAGCCCTCCGGACTGAATTTGATCGAATTGCCAATAACGTTCAGCCACACCTGTGAGAGCATCTCCTGGTTGCCGAAGAATTCTATATGCTCCATGTCTATGTTGAAGGTGAGCTGCTTCTTCGACCACTGCTTTTCGAGAAGCAGCACGCAGCTGCGCAGCTGCTCGTCTATCAGAAAAGTATCACAGTCTGTGATGTATTCCTGATTTTCAAATTTGTTCAGCATCAGAATGTTGCTTGAAAGATTTGTCAGACGCTGTGACTCGCTGATGATTATGTCTATATACTCCCGCCGCTTTTCCGCAGACAGATCGTTCCTGCGCAGGCGCTTGGCGAATCCGCCGATAGATACGATGGGCGTTTTGAATTCGTGAGAGAAGCTGTTGATAAAATCCGAGCGGAACATCTCGGTGCCCGAAAGCTCCTTTGCCATGCGGTTGAAGCTCTCTATCAGTTCGGCGAACACCTGCGGTGTGCCCTCGGGATCTACGCTTACATTGAAGTTGCCGCGCTCTATCTCTCTGATAGCGTCCTTGAAATCGGAGAGGGGAGACAGTACGCGCTTGGCAACGATATAGGAAATTATGGTACCGATCACAGCACTGGAAATTATAAACGTAGCCATATATATGAACGGCCCCTCAAAACGGGACGGAAAATACCCGAGCTGCCTCAGCACAAGTATCGTGCAGAGAGTGATAAGACCTGCCGCAAGAATTATAAGGAATACGAATGCCGAGATGGTCCTTATCATAGAGCCGTTGTTTTTCAGATACGACTTTGACCTGCCCCTGATGCTCATTGCTTTTTGACCCCCTTGTAGCCGAGCCCTCTGACAGTCACTATCTCGATATCGGGATTGTCGCGGAACTTCTCACGCAGACGGTTCACATGAACATCTACCGTTCGTTCATCTGACTCGGAGGAAAGATCCCAGATCTCGTCAATGAGCTGTCTTCTTGTGAATATCTTATCGGGGTAGGAAAGCAGCTTGTAGATCAGCATGAATTCCTTTGGCGGCAGCTCGGTGCGCCCTGTACTGCTTGTGACCGTAAGTGTGTCATAATCCAGTACAGTCCCGCCGACGGTTATCTTGTGCTCGTTGTTTATCTGTGCCCGTCTCAGCAGCGCCGCTATCCTCAGCAGCAGCTCCTCCTCATCAACGGGCTTTACCATATAATCGTCCGTTCCTTCAATAAATCCGCGCTTCTTGTCGGCAATGGCTTCCTTGGCCGTGACCATGATTATTGGAATGGTGCTGCCTGCCTTACGCAGCTGTCCTGTCAGCTCATAGCCGTCCATAACGGGCATCATAATATCTGCGATGATAAGGTCGGCGTGCTTTTCGTCGAGCAGCTGCAATGCTTCTGCACCGTTTTTTGCAGTAAGCACATTGTATCCGTTCTCTTCAAGCACATCGGCAGTCAGCCGTCTTGTGTTGAGATCGTCTTCAGCGATAAGTACCGTAAACATAGAGCCTGTCCCCCCGTTGGTGTCTTGTTGAATGAGTATATCACGGAAATGTGAACTCCGTATAAACATTAAGGAGCTGCCTTGTATAAGACAGCTCCGTTGAAGAGGAATATTGTTATGGCAGGCCAGAAGATCACATATCGGAATATTCAGAACTGTCCTGCTTACGGTATTGGCTTATTTGTTTGAAAAAGGATCGATAAAGCTGATCGGGTCGGTCCATTCACCGCTGCGCTTGACAGCAAAATGAAGGTGTGACGGCTCGGCGGCTTCTACCTGAGCGGTGTCGCCCACTGTACCGATCACCTGCCCCGCATCGACCTCGTCACCCTCTTCGACTGTCATAGACGGCGAGAGATTATAATAGTAGCTGACTATCCCGCTGCCGTGGTCGATAGAGATGCAGTTCCCCCAGAGAGCGTCCTCCCATATCTTGCTGACCTCGCCGTGATTCATTGCCTTTACGGGAGTGCCCTTGTCGGCCTTGATATCTGCACCGTCGTGTGTCCTCCAGACATCGAGAGTCTTGCTCTTTACAAGCTCGCCGAAGCTGTACGGTACGATGACCTCGCCTTCAACAGGCTTGACATTCGGCTGGCTGATCGGCTTCGGTGAGGCAGTGCTGCTGTCGTCGGAGCCCTTGGAGGAGCTTGCTTTGCTTTCGGTATCCTTTCTGCTGTCGGCATCGCTGTCGGAGGCTGTACTGCTGTCGGTCTGTTTGGGGACATCGGTTTTTTTCTCGTCTGCATATACCTCACCGCTGCGGCTCGAGGTTATCCCGGGGACTGTACTGCCGAGCCCGTCGTTGATCTTCTTCACGGCTCTGTTGTAAGCGGCAGCTCCTACTCCTCCCACTGCGATTATTCCCGCAGCAGCTGCTGCATATATTCCTCTGCCGCCCAGAAGAGCTTTTAATCTTGTAAGATCGGGTCTTTTCATTTTCCTATCTCCTTTGCTTTGAGTTGGTTTTCGTACTGTCATTATGTGACTGCTGAAAGTATTGTTTACAGTTTTCTGCGAATTATTCAGCGGTGTTCGTTTTTTTTGCAAGTTAATATTGCTTTTGTTTGTGATTTGTGAACGCTGATCCGATATGATGGATTTGCTGTAATATTGATAATGATATCAATTGTTCGGCGGACTAATTATATAATGTTATCTATCAATCTCACAAAAAAACGATTACATTTTTGTTGCTAATGCATATTGGACTTCAAGGAAAAATGTGCTATAATTGAATGTAAAGGATTACATAGGTCGGATGCGCTATCCGATCAAACTCTGAAAGGACGGTTGATATGAGCGTTACGATCAAGGACGTTGCAAGGGAAGCGGGGGTATCAGTCGCTACCGTTTCAAGAGTTCTCAACGGCAGCCCCAATGTTTCAGATGCATCTGCCAAGCTCGTCAATGAGACTATAGAAAGACTGGGGTATTCACCGAATTTTCTCGGGCGCAACCTGCGGAAGAGAGCTACCAATGTTATACTTGTGATAATCCCCAATGCCGAGCATTCGCTGTATATGAAGATCTGCGTCGGTATGCAGAACTATGCACAGAAGGTCGGCTACGATATAATAACAGCTTCATCGAATGCGACCACCGCCGTTGAAACAAGGCATATGAATATGCTGTTCAACCGAACTGTTGACGGAGTGGTGCTTATGGGCACGAGCTATGATGCCGATACTCTTAACCGCCTTGCCGAGAATTATGATATCGCTCTGTGCTGCGAAGGTGTTACAGGCGCAAATGTGCTTACTGTTACCGTTGATGACGAGCTGGCGGGTTATGATGCGGCTAAGGCACTGCTTGAAAAGGGGCATAAGCGGCTTGCCTTTATCGGAGCGGAATCGACGGCACTTTCTGCCAGCCGCCGCGAAAACGGCTTTCGCAGAGCGCTTGCTGAGCAGGGGATAGAGCTGCCCGATGAGTATGTTTATAAGAATACTTACGATCAGGAGAACGGCGCTATCGCAATGGAGAGATTCATGAGCCTTCCCGAACCGCCGACAGCTGTGTTCGCTGTATCCGATATACTCGCTATGTGTGCGATCAAAAAGGCAGTTGAGCTCGGGCTTGAAACAGGAAAGGATATCTCGGTGATCGGCTTTGACAATATAGCGTTCTGTGAGCTTACCAATCCGGGGCTCTCAACAGTTGAGCAGCCCTGCTATGAAATGGGTGAGCTTGTATGCAAGAAGCTTATCTCCAATTTCACTGCCGATGAGAAGGACAACCGCTATTATACCGTAAAACACCGTCTGATAATGCGTGGTTCAACAGGGGATTGATCTTTGCGGTATCGTTTACATTCGCCTTTTGTGGAAAATGACAAAAGACAGTAAGACGGATTTGTTTGAATTGCTGAAAACGTTTACTCAAAAGTTTCAAAAACACAACTCTTATTGACAACGATTACATTGCGTGCTATAATGAGTTTGTATAAAAGGAGACATGGGCGTGCGTATGCCCTGATTTCAAACGAATTATTTGGAGGAAGAATTATGATGAAAACCAAAAGAATTGCTGCGGGTCTGCTTGCAGTGCTCACAGCCATGTCCATCGCAAGCTGCGGAAGCTCGGACGATTCGGGCAGCAAAAGTGATGATACTGCTGCCGCAAACGATACGAGCAGTGTCAATGAAGCCGACCCCTATGATTTCTCTCATGAGGACGCGGTAAGTGTTGCCGATACCGAAGAGATAAAGGGTATGGATGATATTCCCGATGAGCAGAAAGAGCTTGAGTGGATGTCTTACTTTGACATCAACCCCACAAGAGCTGCTCCCGAAAAGAGAACAGACCTTGACCTTTTCGAGAAGAAGGGCGGCAAGATCATTTATAATAAGACAGACTCGATGAATAAGTATACAAAGCTTGCCGAAGCAATCCTTGCAGGTGACCCGCCCGATATGTTCTGGTATGAGGGCGCGATGACCTTCCCGTATAACGTAACAAGAGGTATGTTCCAGCCTGTAGATAAGATCGTTGATTTTGATTCCGACCTCTGGAAGGATGTCAAGGAGCTTGCAGATACATTCGTTCTGAACGGTGAGCATTATGTTGCTCCCATCAACCTTGTTACGACTTCTGTTCTGACATATGATAAGGACGTTATCGAGGCTAATCAGCTTGATGATCCTTATGAGCTCTGGCAGAACGGTGAGTGGAACTGGAACACCTGGTACGATATGATGGATCAGTATGTAAAGGGTGCTTCGGGCGATGAGGAAAGATGGGGCGTTTACGGTTATTATGCTCCCTTCATCTTCTTCTCCACAGGCGAGACACTTATCAAGTTTGACGAGGAAAAGCAGGAGTATTACAACAATCTTGATAATCCCGATCTTGAGCGTGCTGCTCAGTTCCTTTACGATCTCGACAAGAACAAGCTCGATCTTCAGGGCGAGTGGATCGGCGACTGTGCTGACTGCCTGAACAAGAATGTTCTGTTCTATGCAATGGGTCCGTGGGCTTCCTCTGCCGACCATACTCCCAAGGAGGGTGTAAGCTGGGGCAATGTTCCGATACCCAGCGATCCTACCAAGGATAAGAACTATATCACTCCCGATATCAACGCTTATATGTGGGTAGCAGGCTCCGATAAGGACGTTGCTATGAAGACATGGAACGAGTGCGCTAAGATAGTTTACACCGATGATAAGTACAAGCAGATCGACAAGGAGAAGTTCTATGCATCGAATCCTAACTGGAATGAGGATATGTATGATGTAGCATACAATCTGCTTTATACCGATTACTATGTAAATATCTCCGACCCCGGCAATGCTATCAATACAGAGATCTCTGATGATGCAGCTGCTACCAATGATACCAAGGAAGCTGTAAACAGATATATGTACACCTCTGTTATGAAGCAGGACGAGAACGGTGCTCAGTACACATGGACTCAGCTGAAGGAGACCTATAAGCCTGTATTCGATAGAGGTATCAGCGAGATCAACGAGATGTACAAGAAGTACCTCAGCGGTGATAAGACCAGTCTGGAAGATGCAGCTAAGGAAGCTGATGAATCAAAGTAATTTTCACTAATAAAAAGCCCTCTTCGGAGGGCTTTTTCGTTGCTCGGTCAATTGACAATAAATATGCATTGTGGTATAATTTGACTGTATGAAAATGGATACTGTCATCGGTCGGTTCGATCTCGGTGACATTAAGGGGAGTATGAAAAATGCTGACGAGTACATCGCCTATGGGCTGGAATAGCTGGGACTGCTGGGGCGCTGCGGTCAATGAAGAAACTGTCAGAAAGAATGCCGAGTTTATAGCCGAGCATCTTAAAGAATACGGCTGGGAATATGTTGTGGTTGATATACAGTGGTCTGAACCGACCGCCGAAAGCCATGAGTATCATCCTTTCACCGAGCTGTGCATGGACGAGTATTCAAGGCTTATCCCTGCCGAGAACAGATTCCCTTCGGCTGCGGGAGGGAAGGGCTTTGCCCCGCTTGCAGAGTATGTTCATTCGCTGGGGCTGAAATTCGGTATACATATTATGCGCGGTATACCGAGACAGGCGGTACACAGAAATACCGCTCTGCTCGGCACTGATGCTACTGCAAGGCAGATCGCCAAGACTGACAGCATTTGTCACTGGAATACCGATATGTACGGAGTTGATCCCGAGAAACAGGGCGCGCGTGAATACTATTCGAGCATTTTTAAGCTCTATGCCGAATGGGGCGTGGATTTTGTCAAGTGCGATGATATCTGCCGTGAGCTGCCTCATGAAGAGAGTGAGCTCAGGCTGCTCAGCGAGTGCCTCAGAAACTGCGGGAGGGACATGGTGCTTTCGCTCTCTCCCGGACCCGCACTGCTTGAAAAGGCAGATGTGTATGCCGAGACAGGTCATATGTGGCGTATCACAGATGACTTCTGGGATAAGTGGGATCTTCTTTATAATATGTTTGAACGCTGTGAGAAGTGGGCACCTTACTGCGGAAAGATCGGCTGGCCTGATGCCGATATGCTTCCGGTAGGTGCGATACTTCAGGATTACGGCCCTGACGGGTATACCAAGTTCACAGAGGACGAGCAGCGGACTATGATGACACTCTGGTCAATATTCCGCTCACCGCTGTTCATTGGCGGAGACTTGTCTAAGTGCGACGGTCCTACACTTTCTCTGCTGACAAGCAAGGGAATACTCAAAATGCACAGATACTCGGATGATGCCAGACAGCTCAGCCGTGAGATGAGGGACGGCACCGAGATCGTGATCTGGACAGCCGATTGTACTGACGGCGGCGGAAAATATGCTGCCATCTTCAACATCGGCGAAAAGGAATGCTCGCTTGATATTCCGATAAGTGAGCTCGGTGTGAGCGGGTGCAGGCTGTGCCTTGACCTATGGACGGGAAAAGTTGCAGGTCTCAGTGATACAGTGAGCGTGGAGCTTCGTCCGCACAGCTGTACTGCCTTTCTGATCGGAGGCGCAAGTGAGCTGTAAACGAACGATCACTGCTTGTTTTATCGGATATATCGTTCAGGCTATCGTTAATAATTTCGTGCCCCTGCTGTTCATAACGCTGCAGGGGCAGTTTGATATTCCTTTGCCGAAGATAACACTGCTCATTACCGTGAATTTCGGCGTGCAGCTTACGGTAGATATGCTTTCAGCGTTTTTCGTTGACAGGATCGGCTGCCGCAGGGCGATCGTCTCGGCACACGTTTTTTCGGCGCTCGGCCTGATACTTCTTCCGCTGCTGCCTCGGCTTATTGACCCTTATACGGGAATACTGATCGCTGTTTGTCTCTATGCAGTCGGCGGAGGATTGATCGAGGTGCTGATAAGTCCGATCATGGAATCCTGCCCGACCGATAACAAAGAGAAGGCAATGAGCCTGCTGCACTCCTTCTATTGCTGGGGACAGGTAGGGGTCGTTCTGCTGTCAACAGTGTTTTTCTCACTCGCAGGCACCCGCAACTGGCCGCTGCTCTCGCTTATCTGGGCGGCTGTACCTGTTTTCAATACGGTGCTGTTTTTGAAGGTGCCTATCATGCCGCTCGTTGCAGAGGACGAAAAGAGTATGCCGCTTCGTGAGCTGCTGCATACTAAGCTTTTCTGGATGCTTATTCTTATGATGATCTGCTCGGGCGCGAGCGAGCTTGCTGTAAGTCAGTGGGCGTCTTTCTTTGCCGAGAGAGGGCTTGGCATCACTAAAGCTGCGGGCGACCTTGCGGGGCCTATGGCTTTTGCAGTGCTTATGGGCAGCGCCCGTGCGTTTTACGGCAAGTGTGGAGACAGGATAGACCTTGACAGATTCATGACGGCGAGTGCAGCGCTGTGTGTGCTGTCCTATCTGATGATATCGCTTGTGCCGAATGCAGTTGTAAACCTTATCGGCTGCGGACTGTGCGGTCTGTCCGTGGGTATTATGTGGCCGGGGACGTTCAGCAAGGCTGCCGCTGCTCTCAGGCGCGGCGGGACGGCGCTGTTTTCACTTCTTGCACTGGCGGGAGATATCGGCTGTTCGGGCGGTCCCACTCTTGTCGGCTTGGTTGCGGGGAACGGCAGCATGAAAACAGGTATACTTGCCGCAGCAGTATTTCCGTTCGGAATACTGATCTGTGCAGTCGGCTCACTTGTATCCCAAAACAACAAATAACAAATAGCAAATAACAAATTACAAAGCATAATAAAGCTCCGCTCGGTCGATCCTTCTTCCGAGCGGAGCATTTATTATCCTGTCATTCTTTTGCTGTTATTCGGCTGTCTTGAATGTGAACTTGACAGACAGTGTATCCATGTTGCTGAAATCCTTGGTGTCGATGATGATAGCAGAAGCATCATCGGGAACTGCGCCGTCAAAGCTTCTTGCATCGTCAGGCAGGGACTTTACCCATTCGTTGAAGAGGTTCACTCTTGTGCAGACCCCGTCATCGGAGGAGGTGTAGCCCGGGGCGATCATTTCAACAGGCTCACCGTTGACCTTGATCTCTTCGATCTTTATTGTGCAGTTCGGGAAAAGCTTTTCGCCGTTTGAGATGCCGAGCGCACTGAACGCTACGCCGTTTGCCTTGCCCGCACCTGTGAAGTCAAGACTTACCTCGTATGTGCCGTCGCCCTCGATCTTGGCATTGGTAGCCTTGATACCTGCCGTCATGGCGGTCGGGTCGTAAACGTTGCCTACGCAGTAGCTGTAGTTGTAGTCCTTGCTGTTATACATTATCCATGCAACTGCATAATCATCAGAGGCGGGAAGGTCTATATCCTTGGAAAGCTCTTCCTCTGCCTTTGCAAGTGCCGCGTCTATAGACTCCTGAGCATTCTTCTTGATATCCTCGTCTGAAAGCGAGCTCTGCTTTGACAGACTCCTGTCGCCGAAGAGCGAAGCCATGCCCTCATCGACTATTTTGCATTCAGTCTTGTCATAGAGATTGTTGCAGTCCCAGAGCATCGGAACATAGTTGTAAAGGTCGCAGTTGTCAAGGAAGTTTGTGTAGAATTCATCTGAATCGTTCTTGGGCGTATGGTTGTCGGTAAGCACTGCATACTCACCTATGATAACGCCGTAGCCCTGATCCGTGAATTTTGTCATTGACTTGAGGAGCCTGTTCTGCTCATTGTAATCGGTAGGCGAGCCCCACTGATTGAGTGCCTTTTCGCCGCAGTAATTCCACGGTGTATAATAGTGTACCGAGATCAGCAGCTTATCCTTGGCTGTATCGGTAGGCATCACATACTTGTCGTTGACGGTATTCTCTATATCGGTATTGTAGCCTGCTATCAGCAGGAAACGGTTTGCATTGTTGCCGCCTGTACCGCGGACTATGTCTACAAATTTCTGGTTTATCTCGGTCGTCTTCTTGTAGCAGTCGTCCTTTTTGAGCGTGCCCGAATCGGGTGCATAGTCCTTGTCGTTCAGACGGTCGCCCAGCTCCTCGTTGGCGGACTCGAAGATCAGCTTTTCGCCGTACTTGTTGAAGCGTTCGGCGATCTGTGTCCACATACTGGTGTACATATCCATCGCCTTATTTCGTGTTTCCTCGGTCGCGGAACCGAACATTCCCCACCAGCCGCCGTCCCAGTGGTCGTTTATCATAACATACATATCCGAGTCGAGAGCGAAATTGACGATCTCCTCAACTCTGTCCAGAAGCTTAGTGTCGATCTCGTAGTCGCCGTTCTCAAAGTCCATGCCGTTAGTCCAGGCAACGGGAACGCGGAGCGAATCAAAGCCCGCGGCCTTCATTCCTGCGATCATTTCCTTTGTGGTGTCGGGCTGACCCCAGTTGTTCTCGAAGTCGGTCGGGTCTGTCTCGCCCTTTACATAAGACTTGTGACCGTATGCCTCCATCGTGTTGCCGAGGTTGATGCCGTTGCCCATCAGCTTGCAAAGCTCGAGCGCTGTCAGTTCGGTATTCATCTGCTGTGCTTCACCGCCTTCACTGCCGCTCTCTGTCGATGCTGTGCTGCTGTCTGCTGACTTGCCCGAGTCAGCCGTGCTGCTGTCACTGTCTCCGCAGGCGGAAAGCCCGCAGGTAATGGTCATCAGACCCGCAAGCATCGCGGTAAGAAATCTGTGTTTTCTCATAATTGACCTCCTGTATATTATTTCATAAATACAAACTCTTCAAACTCAAACAGCATCTTGCTGTCAAAGGAAGGCTTGGTCCAGTCTGTGATGCCATGATAAGCGCGGAAGTAAACTGCGTGCCGCCCTGTAAGCTTTTTCACCCTTGCCTTGTAGGTGCCGTCGGCTGTTCCGATATCCACAGTGCCGAGCAGCTCGCCGTTCACGGGGTCGTCAGCGATCACATCAACATGGCATCTTGTGCCCTGTCCGCGAACCTTCAGCGCTGCTATCATGGTGTTATCAGACCCGTCACTGCCGAAATCAAAATACTTATACCCGAATACGCAGCCGTCGGTGATATTGACGATCGGCCGCGTAAAGATATCCCTTTCGGTGATGAAGCACCCTCCCGTCAGCACACAGGCGATCTCTGCGGGTGTAATCCTGTACGGATCGAGCGAATCCTCAAAGCCCAGAGAAGTCATCTCAACAGGCGGTATCGAACCGTCGGGCAGTATCTCTATCCTCTCAACGCAGGCGCGGCGGGAGGTGATCGTGTTGTTTGTCATTCTGTGATAGAAAATATACCATTGTCCGTTGATGCAGCAGATCGAACCGTGGTCGTTCCCTCCCGGGTAATCAACGCTGTTGTCTACGATATAT
Source organism: uncultured Clostridia bacterium (assembly GCA_946613705.1). Classification (GTDB taxonomy): domain Bacteria; phylum Bacillota; class Clostridia; order Oscillospirales; family Ruminococcaceae; genus FB2012. The sequence continues at coordinate 14,538 of CAMOFU010000004.1, read as the reverse complement.
CCTCGGTATTCAAACGGCCCTGTAGGACTTTTCGCAGTTGCGTATGCAAGCCTGCTGCCGCGTCTCGGTGAATAGATCAGGTAGTAGGTATCACCGATCTTTCTCGGCGAGCTTGCCTCAAAGAATCGTTCTTCCTCGGGAACTTCTTCGCCGTCCGCGATAACGGGGCGCTTATGGCTGCCTTTTATGACCTTGTACATCGACTCGCCGTCAAGCTCGTTCATATGCGATTCAGTGAAGCCGTAGTAGACGTAGACCTTTCCGTCATCATCGACCAGCACACCGCAGTCGTTATAAATTCCGTCATCGCCCGCATCAGCTTCATCGTACTCATAGCGCGAGAGCAGTGTGAACGGCCCCTCGGGATCGTCCGAGACCGAAACGCAGCCCTTTGAGCCTACGATATAGGTATAAAGATAGTATTTGCCGTGATTGGTCACGCAATCGGGGGCATAGAGCTCACGGTCTGTCCACGCCGCTGTATCGGACTTATGCTCGGCACCGTCGCGTGTACGGAAGCTCACACCGTGACACTGCCAGTTGTTAAGATCGTTCAGGGGTGCCGACCAGACCTTCAGCTTGAAATCGCAGAACTCATTGTGTGCAGCTCGGTCGTGAGAGCCGTAAAGATAGACTCTGTCACCGAAAACTCTCGGCTCGCCGTCAGGGATATACTCCCAAAGCGGCAGTATAGGATTGGGCATAATATTCCTCCATAGTTTAATATTCTTTCATGAAAACGATAACAATTCATCTTATGCATATTATATCAAATCTAATATCAATTGTCAATGCCTTTTGTAAAAAAATACGGTGCTCATAAAATGTTTATAGGAGATGGATCTGGTTTCATATTTTAATATACATATGTGCGGACGCTTTTGGATCTCTGCTGATGCCTTACGTTTACGAATTGTTATTGCTTGACATATTTACATAAATATCATATAATTATTATATAAGAAACAGAGATCGGAGGTAGTTCTATGTCAAAGATATTACTTGTAAACGGAAGCCCGAATGAGCACGGCTGCACCAATGCTGCTCTTGAAGAAATGCGCTCGGAGTTCGGCAGGAACGGTATCGAAGCCGAGCTGCTGTGGCTCGGAAAAAAGCCTGTTGCTGACTGTATAGCCTGCGGAAAATGCCGCGAGGGAAAAGGCTGCGTGTTCAATGACGATGTAAACTCGGTAGCAGCAAGGATAGATGAGTTTGACGGCTTTGTTTTCGGGTCGCCCGTTTACTACGGCGGCCCTACGGGCAGGCTGACTTCGTTTATGGACAGACTTTTCTACAGTGTTCCCGCCGACAAATTTGCGGGCAAGCTCGCAGCATCTGTTGTGTCATGCAGGCGCGGCGGTGCGACATCTGCCTTTCAGCGGCTCAATCAGTATTACCTGATGGAGAATATGATCGTTGCGGGTTCGCAGTATTGGAATCAGGTACACGGCTTCACGGCTGACGATGTTAAAAAGGATATTGAGGGTCTGCAAACGATGAGAACGCTTGCACTGAATATGTCATGGCTGCTCAAAAACTATGAGGCAGGCAGGGAAGCGGGAGTCTGTCCTCCGCAGTATGAAGAAAAGACGTTTACCAATTTTATCGGCTGACAGGTATAAACAAGAACAAGTAAATGACCTTGAACGGCAAAGCCCCCTGCGGTATCAGAACACCGCAGGGGGCTTTTTTACTGAAAATAATGGTCGAGATATCAGAATCCGAGTATTGCCTTGAAATCAGCTGCGATCGTTTCTTCAAGAGCCTTTGCAGCCTCTCTTGATTCGCCGATAGTAGTGTAATAAGCCTTTATCTTGGGTTCGGTTCCCGAAGGACGGATAATAACGCTTGCGCCGTCCTCAAGCTTATAAGCGATAACGTCCGACTTGGGAAGCGTGAGCACGGTCTTTGCGCCTGTAGCCAGATCGGTCTCCTCCGATGCGATGTAATCGGCTACCGAGAGAGTCTTCTTTCCGCCGATAGCCTTCGGGGGTTCGGCTCTGAGACCGCTCATTATCTCCTTCATTCTTTCCATACCGCTTGCGCCCTCGCACTGGAACGAAGCCTGAGTATGAACGTAATTGCCATACTGTTTATACATTTCCTCTCTTGCCTGCAACAGAGAAATGCCCTTTGTGCGGTAGAACGCTGCCATCTCGCAGATCAGCATTGAAGCCACTACAGCATCCTTGTCTCTGACATACGAGCCCGCCAGATATCCGTAGCTCTCTTCAAAGCCGAATATATATCTGCCTTCCTCGCCTTTTTCCTCGAGGAATCCGATCTGCTCACCGATGAATTTGAATCCTGTCAGCACCTCACGCAGTTCAACACCGTATTCGGCAGCGATCTTTTTGCATATATCTGTCGTTACGATAGTCTTCACCGCAACAGGGTCGGACGGCATAGTTCCGAGCGCTGTTCTCTCCTGGCAGATGTATTTGAGCAGCATCGCGCCCACTTCGTTGCCTGAGAAAAGCACATATTCGCCATCGGGATCGGGAACTGCTATGCCCACACGGTCGCAGTCGGGGTCGGTAGCCAGCAGAAGGTCGGGCTTCACTGTCTTGCAGAGCTCAAGACCCTTGGCAAGAGCTTCCTTTATCTCGGGGTTAGGGAACGGGCAGGTAGGGAAGTTGCCGTCAGGCAGCTCCTGCTCGGGAACTACTGTTACTTCTTTAATGCCGATCTTTTTGAGGATAGCTCTTACAGGCTTGTTGCCTGTACCGTTGAGGGGAGTGTAGACAACCTTCAGGCCGCTGTCGGCTACAAGATCGGTATGGATACCCTGCTCGGCGACCTTATCCAGATACTTGTCAATGACCTCCTGCCTGATGTATTCTATCCTGCCCTGAGCGACAGCATCGTCAAAGCTCATCGTCTTTGCTCCGCCGAACATCGGAACGGCATTGATCTTGCCTATAACGATATTTGCAGCGTCAAGAGTGATCTGGCAGCCGTCATCGCCGTATACCTTATATCCGTTGTACTTTGCGGGATTGTGTGAAGCAGTCACCATGATGCCTGCCTTGCAGCCAAGCTCTCTTACCGCCCATGAAAGGCAGGGTGTAGGCATGAGCTCGGTATAGATGTAAGCCTTGATGCCGTTGGCTGCGAGAACAGCGGCAGCTTCCTTTGCAAAAACGTCCGACTTGATGCGGCTGTCATAGCTGATAGCAACAGCAGCGTCCTTGAAAGCCTCGTTTACATAATCTGCAAGGCCCTGAGTGGCACGTCTGATCGTGTAAACATTGAGCCTGAAAGCGCCCGCGCCTATAACACCGCGCAGTCCGCCCGTACCGAATTCAAGGTCGCGGTAGAAGCGGTCCTTTATAGCCTCTTCATCGCCTTCAATAGCTTTGAGCTCGGTCTGAAGGTCGGGATCGTCAACTGCGTTCTCACACCAGAGCTTGTAGAGTTCCATTTCTGTCATAAAATATCACCTCATAAAAAGATTTACTAAGTCTGCATTTATATTATAACATATTTTCCTCAATAAGCAAGAGCTAATATACAAAAAATTTGTTAAATCTGCATACGGCACAAAGAAAGCGATTACATAAAACGTTTAAGATGGTATATATAACACAGTAAAGAAAAGCTGTAAACGTTATTGCGTTAGTCAGGCATTCGGAACAGAGAAACAGGCAGTTCCCTGTGCGGGCAGCTGCCTGTCTCATTTATGCTGTTATATCACGGGAGATCACGGTCATTACTGCCTGTAGTAATCCGATCCGAAGAAATGGATATGGGTCAGGCTGCCGATATCCTCTGTCTTCCAGAAGAGCGTGTAGCCGGGTGCTGTTTTCTCGGTGCGTGGCGATTCATTGCTCTGCATCGTCCCGAAGCCCAGGCCTGTGTCGGGGTCGTCCCTGCTGCCGTCTGCAAATTCAAGGTAATCTATATCATTTGAATTTTCATTCTCGGCATAAAAATCAAAGATCATGCCTATAGGGGTCACGTTCAGCACGCGGCCGTCCTTGTCTGTATACGGTACTGTCGTGTCGTAAGTGCCGTAAAGCTCGGCTTCAAGGTCGAAGTCCTGTTTGATTACCGTCCCGTCGGGCAGATAGGCAACGGCTGTGGCTGCGGTCTGCACAGGGTCGATAAAATCTGTCATCGAGCTTATACTGCCGTATTCATCTACGCTTTTATCCTCGGGGAGCGGGAAGCCGTCGCTGCGCTTGACGTTAAGCCCCTGACCGTCCGATATCATGGTTTCCGTTCCCTGCTTCATTATCATGACATTGAAGCGGTCATTTCGGTCTATGCTGTTTATATAGTTTTTTGCAGCATCTGTCTCTCCCGTGACAGTCACGCCTACCAGATATACTCTGCCAGCCATTCTCACAACGGAGTCTATCGTCATCGAGTAGTCGCCGTCCTTGACCTTGGTAACGGTCTCCTCCTTGGTGGGGTCAACGGTGTCGAAGTTCTGCACCGCGCTGTCACCGAGATATTTCTCTACGCTGTCTCTCTTGCCGAAGATCACCGCAGCGCCCGCCGTTACAGAGGTCATCATCAAAGCCGCAGCAGCAGCTATGAGCGCTATCCTGCCCTTTCGCACTTTTGTCCTGTCAGTCTTTCCCATTTTTATACCTGCCTTTCGCATCACGGAGGACTGTATCCTTCTCACGGTGTTGTCATCAATATAGGCACCCTCGCCGAATTCCGAGAGCTCGCGGGAAAGCATATCTGCCTGAGCTTCATTCATAGTCTGCGGAAGCCTTTTCAGTCTGTTCTCCATTACATATCCTCCTCTAACATCTTTCTTAGTTTTTCAAGCCCGCGGGAGACCCGCTTGTTTACGGTGTTGGTCTTCATGCCCAGCTCACGGCCGATATCCTCTGACCTCTGTCCGAAAAAGAATCTGCGTATCAGTATGATGCTGTCAGGCTCGCCGAGCCGCTTTATTGCATCTGCAAGCTCGATATCCGAATATGGGCTGCCGTCAGAGATCAGGTTTTCGAGAGTATCGTAATCCACGCTGTCTGAGGTGCGGCAGGCCTTTCGGAACACATCTATGCAGTGCCGTTCTGCGATCACGGCAAGATATGCCTTGACAGATCTTATCCTGAAGCCCGAGCGCTGTCCGCTCTGCCAGAACTTTACAAATATGTCGCTGACCGCTTCTTCGATATCTTCTTTGCGGCACACATCTGAAAGCCTTGTATGAGCGATCTTGTACACATACGCCGCATACTCCCTTACCGCTGCTTCAAGCCCTTTTGCGGGATCCTGTTCAAGAAGCCTGAGCAGTTTCTTTTCTTCCATATAAAGACCTCACTTTGAAACGTTTCATAAATACAAGTCGGATGCCGACGGAAAAAAGTGACAGCTTAAATAGGTTTTATTATTTTTTGCTTTACAGCGTATTCTATCATATAAGTTTTGTAAAATCAAGCAGTGGTTCATCAACAGCAAGATCAAATCCGATAATCGCAATTTTTGGTTAGTAAGCAGGCCGTCCGCGGCATTATAATTATATTGGGTGATAATATGAATAAGGAGTATTCAAAGCTTTGGCTCGATTACAGACCTCTTGATCCGAGGTTTACAGGCCGTGCCGCTATACGCTGCCCCTCCCGAGTGGACAGACAGGGTGCTGCCGTCAAGGAGCTCATAACCGCGCTTTCGGCTATGCTTCCCGCGGCGGAGCTGACCTTTGGCGCAGACAGTGCGGCACTCATATTTGAATGTGATATCGGTGATTTTCTTGCCGAAGAGGAATATATGATAAGCGCTGACGAGCGGGGCGCTTCTGTCATCGGCGGTTCGGAGAAGGGGCTTCTTTACGGAGTGTTTGATTATCTGCGCATGATACGAGCTGCCGGCAGCTTCGTCAAGATGAACAAGCGCTGTGCCCCCGCTCTGCCGCTGCGTATGCTCGATCACTGGGATAATGCCGACGGAACGATCGAACGCGGATATTCGGGCGATTCCTTTTTCTTTGAAAACGGCAGACTGATAGTTGATGAACGCACCGAGCATTATGCAAGACTGCTTGCTTCGGCAGGGATAAACGCAGCAGCTGTAAACAATGTTAATGTACGCGGCGACGCGGTTCGGCTGATCACCGAGGAATACTATCCCGAGCTTGCAAAGCTTTCGGCTGTGTTTTCGCGGTGGGGGATAGCTCTGTATATCAGTGTTGATTTTTCGGCACCGATCTCCGTCGGCGGGCTTCGCACTGCCGATCCTTTAGATGTCAATACCGCCTACTGGTGGCAGCAGAAGGCAAGGGAGCTTTTCAGCGCCGTCCCCACTCTCGGAGGCTTTCTTGTAAAGGCTGATTCCGAAGGTCAGCAGGGGCCTTATGCCTACGGCCGCGATCATGCTGACGGGGCAAATATGCTTGCGAGAGCTGTCAAGCCCTACGGCGGCAGGATAATCTGGCGCGCCTTTGTATACAACTGTGCTCAGGACTGGCGCGACGAAAGAACAGACCGTGCCTGTGCGGGCTTCAAGACCTTTGCTCCGCTTGACGGCCATTTCGATACGAATGTTATCTTGCAGGTCAAGAACGGCCCTATGGACTTTCAGGTGCGCGAGCCTGTTCACCCGCTGTTCGGCGAAATGAAGCACACCTCTGTGGCAGCCGAGTTTCAGCTTGCGCAGGAGTACACGGGTCAGCAGCTGCACATCTGCTGTCTGCTGCCGATGATAAGAGAAACACTTTTCTTTGATACCTGTTCGCAGCCCGAGCATTCAAGGGTGCTTGACAGGATAAGCGGCGCTGCCGCAGTCTCCAATACGGGTGACAGCTTCTGCTGGACCGGCAGTGAGCTTGCGGGAGCCAATCTCTACGGCTTCGGCAGAATGTGCTTTGAGCCGCAGCTGACTGCCGAGGATATCCTTGACGAGTGGATAACCCTCTCCTTCGGGAATGATGAGCAGGTGCGGGAAACTCTGCTATATATCCTGCTCAGCTCGCACAAGGCTTATGAGGATTACACTGCTCCGCTCGGCATGGGCTGGCTGTGCAAGCCGAATACCCATTACGGCCCCGACCCGCTCGGATATGAGTTCGACCGCTGGGGCACCTATCACCGTGCGGACAGAGATGCTGTGGGAATTGACCGCTGCAAAACAGGTTATACCTCTCTCTACCCCTCTCCGCTTCGTGAACTGTATTCCGACATTGACACCTGTCCCGATGAGCTGCTGCTGTTTTTCTGCCGAGTGCCGTATACGCATATCCTTCACAGCGGAAAGACTGTTATTCAGCATATATACGACAGTCACTTCGACGGCTATGAGCAGGCTGTTGAGTTCGCCCGCCTCTGGGAAGAGCTTGAGGGCAGACTTGACCGCCGTGTGTATGAGAACGGAAGGAAGCGCTTAAAGGAGCAGCTTCGCTCGGCTCGTGAATGGCGGGATATAATCAATGCCTTTTTCCACCGTCTCTCGGGGATAGAGGACGAAAAGGGCAGAGAGCTTTATTGACGGAGATGAGCATATGTTTAGATTTGATGCCGATATATCAGACTGCATGATACTCCAGCGTGATACCGAAGATCCGATAACGGGGACGGCGGAGCCATGCTCGAGGGTCGAGATCTGTCTGTTCGACGGTGACAAGCCCGCTGCTGCGGTTTGTGCCGATTCAGACCGAAACGGACGCTTCTGCGCGATGCTGCCGTCAATGAAGGGCGGCAAGACAGTCTATAGGCTCGAGGGAAGCTGCTGCGGTGAAAAGATAACTGTCTGCGATGTGTTGTTCGGCGATGTGTTCCATATCACGGGGCAGTCGAATATGGAGCTGCCTGTTTACCGCATATATGACCCGCTCGATCCCTCCAAGCCGTTTTCGGGCGCACAACGCACACCGAATGAGCCGTATATACGCGAGTTCCGCGTTCCGATCAGCTGCTGCTTCGACCCTGTGACAGAGTGCGATCACTGGACCGAGGGCAGCTGGATCCGTGCTGACAGCGAGAAAGCAGCGTTTATGAGTGCTGTAGGTTATTTCTTTGCCGAAGCACTCTATCGTGAATTCGGCATACCTGTCGGTTTGGTGAATACCTCAGCGGGAGGTTCCCCTATAGAGGCACGCTTCTCATACCAAGAGCTGCGTGAGCTCGGAGGGTATGACAGTTTCCTTGACAGGGTGACAAGCCCGAACTGGATGGAGCTTACCGAGCGTGAGGATAAGATAAGGACCGATGAGCATAATGCCATGCTCGACCGTCTTGATAAGATAGGTCAGCGTATCCTTTCGGGGGACTTTCCCGCTGCCGAAAGGACAGATATGCCGTATAGGATAAGCGGCTTCTCGGGCAGAGTATGGCTCCGTAAACAGTTGCAGCTGCCCGATGGTACGGATATCAGTGATGTGATGCTCATGCTCGGTACGCTGACAGATGCGGACCGTACTTATGTGAACGGCATCAAGGTCGGTGAAACAGGGTATATGTATCCGCCGCGGTATTACAGCGTTCCTTCATCAGTCCTGAAAAACGGACAGATAACGATCGCCGTGTGTCTTGACATCTTCGGCTCGCAGGGAGGGTTTACAGAGGGCAAGCCGATCTGCCTGAAATGCGGGAATACCGTTATTGATCTGTCAAAGGACTGGTATGCAGCCAAAGCCGTATCAACGGATAGGCTCGTCCCTGCCGAATTTTTTCAGGGCCTTCCTCTCTCGCTCTACGGCATCACAACGGCTCCCGCTTATCACAGGAATTACAAGGCGCTCATTGTATATCAGGGCGAGTCAAACGGGACTAATGCAGACAGATACCGTGAGCTGTTCACTCATTTTATCGAGAGATACCGCGAGCGCTGCGGCAGCATGATACCTGTGATCTGGGCGCAGCTGCCCGAATTCGGAGCCATATCTGATGACAGCTGGGCGGTGCTCAGGCAGGCGCAGCTTGAATGCACAGAGCTGCCCGAGACTGCCATGGCTGTCACTTTAGGGCTGGGAGAGAACAACGATCTTCACCCGATCAATAAATGGGAGGTCGGCAGAAGGCTCGCATTGTGTGCCAAAACGCTTTTGTACAAAAAATCGGACAGCAAGCCCGTGCGCTGCACAGCTGCCCGTTTTATCGGCGGCAAAGCTGTTCTTACATTCAGCAGGGACATTGAGCTGCATCGTTCCGAAGGCTTTGAAGCTGTCTATCCCGACCGCTTATGCCATGCCGATGCAGTTCAGACTGCTCCCCGAAGGATAGAGCTTACGCTTGAACGCGGCTGCCCGCTGAAAGTTCGTTACAACCGATGCAGTGCTCCCAAGGCAGATATCGTGCTTGACAATGACGGTCTGCCTGTCTCGCCGTTTGAGATCAATGTTACACAGTAAAATGAACAGGCGATATGTGATACAGAAAGCAAGGTGTTATTATGAAGCTGGATTTCAAATACGTCAGGATACAGGGCAAAGAGCTTGCCGAGAACACAAAATACGCAAAGGGAATATTCAGTATGTGCTGGGGACTTATCCAGAAGGATATCATGGAGGATGAGGATGCCGATCTGTTTCGTGAGATCGACAAATGGTTCTCCGAAGAACTGCCTTATCCCGAGCCGTGTATGCGCCGCGAAAATGTGGTCTGCTTTTTCAAGACGGAAAACACCGAGCTTATGCTTAAAATGATCCGACCTGCAATGTGGCTGCTTGACAAGTACGATCATCCGTATTATGTGGTTTTCACGAATTACCCCGGTGAGATAGTTTATGAGGACGAATTCCAGGTAGCAGTAAAGGCAGGTATTGAACCCGTATACGAAGCTGTCCAGCCAAGCTGGACCCCCGAGGAGAAGCTTAAAGAGCTTGATATAGCAGGGAGCGATGTGAAGGAATGAAAAACGCAGTTATAGGTATCCTCGCGCACGTTGACTCGGGGAAGACCACTCTCTCGGAGGCGATGCTTTACAAGAGCGGTGCCATCAGAAAGCTCGGCAGGGTGGATCATCGCAATGCTTTCCTTGATAACGACCCTATCGAACGTGACAGAGGTATAACAATATTCTCGAAGCAGGCTGTTTTTGACCACGGCGGCATACATTATACCCTGCTCGATACCCCGGGACACGTTGACTTTTCGGGCGAGACGGAACGAACTCTCTCGGTGATAGATGCAGCCGTGCTTGTTATAAGCGCTACCGACGGAGTTCAGAGCCACACAGAGACTCTTTGGCGGCTGCTGAGGAAATATTCGGTGCCGACGTTTGTATTTATCAACAAGACCGATATGCCCAATGCCGACAGGGGCTTTGCACTGCGTTCGGCACAGGCAAGGCTTTCGGCAGGCTGCGTGGATATGTCACAGCCCGAGGACGAGCTTGCCGATGCGCTCTCGCTTATAAGCGAACGGCTGATGGAGGAGTATCTTGAAACGGGCGGAGTGACGGACGATACGGTGAAAGAAGCTGTCCGTGACGGCGAGATCGTGCCCTGCTGCTTCGGCTCGGCACTGAAGCTCACGGGAGTTGAGCAGCTGCTTGACTGTATCAGCCGTTTTATCACTGTGCCCGAGAGACGTGAAAGGTTTGCTGCGCGTGTATTCAAGATCTCCGAGGACGGCTCGGGCGCAAGACTGACTCATATGCGCATCACGGGCGGCAGCCTTTCGGTGAGGACTCCGCTCACCTATACCGACCGCGGGAACAATGAGCTTACCGAAAAGGTCAGCAGGATCAGGATATATTCGGGTGAAAAATTCAGCAGCACCGAAACAGCGGAGCAGGGCGAGGTGTGTGCGGTGCTCGGTCTTTCGGGCTGCTATGTGGGACAGGCTCTCGGAGCGGGGGGCGGGGAATTCATTCCTGTTTCCGAGCCTGTGCTGAGCTATTGTGTGAAGCCGCCCGAGGGGATAGACGATCATATCATGCTGCGGGCTCTGCGCACGCTTGAGGACGAGGACCCTGCGCTCAATGCAGGCTATAATGAGCAGACGCGGGAGATAAGCATCTCGCTTATGGGAGAAGTGCAGCTGGAGGTCGTCAGCCGTATACTTGAAGAACGTTTCGGCATCAAGGCGAGCTTCGGTGAGGGAAGGATCGCTTACCGCGAGACTATTGCATCGGCAGTCGAAGGAGCAGGGCATTTTGAGCCTCTTCGCCATTATGCCGAGGTGCATCTGCGGCTTGAACCGCTCCCGAGAGGAAGCGGACTTGATTTTGCCAGCGAATGCAGTGAAGATCTTTTAGGAAGAAACTGGCAGCGGCTTATCCTTACACATCTTAAAGAACGTGTTCACCGCGGTGTGCTGACCTGTTCACCTATCACCGACATGAGGATCGTTTTAACAGCGGGGAAGGCGCATCTGAAGCATACCGAGGGCGGTGATTTCCGTCAGGCGACATACAGGGCTGTCCGTCAGGGACTGAGATATGCACAGAGCGTTCTTCTCGAACCGTACTACTCTTTCAGGCTTGAACTGCCTGCCGCCAATGTGGGCAGAGCGCTGACTGATCTTGACAAAATGGGAGCTGCTGTATCGCCGCCCGAATCGGACGGCAGCAACGCTGTACTTACGGGAAGGGCTCCCGTATCGGCGCTCAGATCCTATCATACAGAGATAGCGGCTTATACAAAGGGGCTGGGCAGATTGTATACCGAATCGGACGGATACGATGTATGCCGAAATGCCGATGAGGTCATAGCCGAGATAGGATATGACGCTGACAGCGATCTTAGAAACACTGCCGATTCCGTATTCTGCTCTCACGGCGCGGGGCACGTTATTGCATGGAATGAAGCAAATGAGTTTATGCACATAAGCACCTTACCGCAAAAATCTTTATATGAGGAAGCAGAGACAGCGCGGGCAAGGGCTGACAGCTTTGTGAAGCGTGCCGCCGAGGACGAAGAGCTCATGAGGATCTTCGAGCAGACCTACGGCAAGATAGAGCGCAAAAAAGAGCAGGCAATGCACACTCCGAAGGAGCCGCCCGTTTCAAAGTCAAAACCGCGCCCGATACCCAAGGGACCGCTGTATGTGCTCGTGGACGGCTATAATATCATATTTGCATGGTCAGAGCTGAAAAGGCTTGCTTCAAAGAGCCTTGATCTCGCACGCTCGGAGCTGATAAACCGAATGGCGAATTATCGGGGGTTCATGCAGTGCGAGCTGATACTTGTTTTTGATGCCTACCGCGTGAAGGGGCAATTCCGCGAGATCGAGGAGCACAGCGGCATCAGTGTGGTCTACACAAAGGAAGCGGAGACTGCCGATACATATATAGAACGTACTGCTCATAAGCTCTCGAAGGAGCACCGCGTGAGGGTCGCGACTTCTGACGGGCTGGAGCAGGTCATAATCCTGGGGTCGGGTGCTATGAGGATATCCGCCATGGAATTCCATGCAGAGGTAGAAGCTGCCGAAAAAGCAGTAAGAGAGATAATCGAAGGCCTTGACCGAAAATAATACCCGCTATATATCTGCGATCGATAAAGGACAATATCATTTTCTCCTTTGACAGCAGAATTTGAATAATTAATTTACTTTTACTTATTGACAAACAGATAATAGTATACTATAATTATTAGTAAATAAATGGATAAAAGTCTTAAACAATTAAGTCTTTTGTCCAAAATGATATTGGAGGAAAGAATATGAGCCAACCAAAGTTTTGTCCGAAATGCGGTAATTCTCTTGCCGAGGGTGCAAAATTCTGCGGCAGCTGCGGCGCTGCAATTACACAGGCAGAAGCAGCGGCTCCCGTACCTGCTCAGAATGTATCTGAGGTCAGGGAGCAGGCAGCTCCCGCGCCTGCTGAGATACCGCAGCCCAAAGCAGAGACGGTGTCCGAGCAGCCTGCACCCGCACCCGATGCTGCACCCGCACCCGATGCTGCGCCTGCCCCTCAGCAGACAGCAGCTGCTGCCGCAGGTGATACCACTCCCGCTATGGAAATGGGAAAGAATATCGGAGCGGCATTCGTAAAGCACAAGGTGCCTATCCTGATCGGTGTTGCTGCCTGCGCGTTGATCGCAGCTGTGATAATCGTGATACTCCAGCTCACGAAGTACCAGAAGATAGATGCCAAGGATCTGTTCGCTTTCAAGTTCAGCGGTCTTAACGGCAAGGGTACCGTTATCGGATATCTCAACTGTCAGCAGGCCGACCCTTACGCTTATGAATACGAGCGAGATGAGAACGGCGAAATCATCGAAAAGGAATACAGCGATTATTTTTCAGATGAGAAAAAGCCGCTGCTGAAGGCATTCTCAAAGGCCTCCGACAAGGAAGAGGCAGAAGAGATGAGAGATGCACTTCTCAGCAGAACAAAGGGAGAGTACGATCTTAAAGTCAAGCTTTCCAAGGAGAATGAGCTTTCCAACGGCGATAAGATAAGCTGCACAGTCGATTACGATGAGGATGAGCTCAAGGAGGCAAAGATCAAGCTTGAAAACACGGAATTTGAGATAGAAGCAGCGGGTCTTGTCGAGGGCGAAGAGCTTGATATGTTCGACGGATTTGAGATCAAGTTCACAGGTATGAACGAACGCGGCGAGGCAGAATACGAAAGAACTAATTCAAAGCATGAGTTTATCAGCTATTATATTTCTGACGGCAACAGCTATGATCTGAAAAACGGCGACAAGCTCACGATCGAAGCAGATATAAGCTACAGCGGTATCCCCGACGGATACAAGTTTATAGACGACAGTGATTCCTCCAAGGGGATATACTTCACGGTCGAAGGCAAGACCTATATCGTAAGCAATTCCTCTCAGCAGAAGGACTTCACGGTATCCGGACTTACCGAAGCATCAAAGGTCGATATCTTCGAGAAGATCAAGTTCAAGACTACGGGCGCGTCTCCTTATCTCAGGATAGACCGTGTGCTGGAGGACGATCTTGATAAAGCGATAGCAGACAATGTCAGCTACTATCTTGATCTCGGCGATAAGAGCTCGTTCAAGGCGGGAGATAAATTCAAGGTCAAGGCATATGTTTCCTCCAGCCTGCTCGACGAGGGCTTCAAGCCCACAGATACGCTTGATGAGGACAATTATGCTTATAAGGAATTCACGGTAGATGAGAGCTGGGGACATTATATCACCGATAAGTCCGAAGCAAGTGAGCTTGACGATTTCAAGACGGTATTTGACGAGTATACAAAGAAGTTCAGTGAAGACTACACGGGCCGCAGCTATATCAGCGGAGTAAGCCTCGACGGCAAGATAAAGAGCATAGACAAGTTTGAGACAGAGAGGGATTATATAGTTCTTCTTGACGGCTTCAACGAGGGCACGCTGAATTCCTATGATACCAAATCTTATCTTGTAAGGATCTATAAGGTGACTATGACCGTTACCGACGATGATAATAAGAACAGCAGCAAGACTGTATATGCTGCTTTCAAATACTCCGGTCCGTATATCGATTTCAACGGCGATCCTCAGTTAGAGAGCACATTTGTAAGCATCAATGTTGCAGAAAAGCTTGCAGATGCTGTAAAGGATTCGGTGGATTCGATCAAGAACGGCAAGGCTTCGCAGCTTGGCAAGTCGGCAGCAGGCAGCACGGAAAAGAAGGACGACAGCTCAAAGAGCGATGATTCCTCCAAGAGCGATGACAG
>CAMOFU010000003.1 GCA_946613705.1 uncultured Clostridia bacterium | reverse complement strand
GCGGACACAGGTTTTTCTCCAAGTCGGAGGAGGTCATGAACTGGTGGAGCGATCTCATGCCGCTTCAGGGCAAGGAGTCCTTTGACGATAAGAAGCTCGGGCGCAGCAAGCCCCTTTCCGCAGGCGGCCCCGACCCCGAGAAGGACGATAACGTTATGCTTATCCGTGATCGCGTTTCGCGTATCTACTACGACAGGAAGTTCTTCGATTATCCCATATCCTTAAAGCCCGAGACGATAAAGAACATGGGGCTGTTCACCACCGCAAAGGCAGGCTTCAGCTATCTGTGGAGCTGCGTGTTCAAGAAGCCCGAGACGAACCTTGAAAACTTCTACATCAACCGTTTCGGCAAGGTGCTCTACAGTATGTTCTTTGAGGGCTATACCGAAAAGCTCTGGGGCAGACACCCGCGTGAGATATCTGCCGACTGGGGCGCACAGCGCGTAAAGGGGCTGTCGATCAAGGCAGTGCTTGCAGATATGTTCAAGAAGCTGTTCCACATCAAGTCGTCGAAGGTCGAGACCTCGCTGATAGAGCAGTTCTGGTATCCCAAGTACGGTCCGGGGCAGCTTTGGGAGAGGGCAGTCGATACGGCTGTTGAGAACGGTGCCGAGATACTTATGCAGCACAGCGTAAAGAGCGTGGTGCTCGAAAACGGCAGAGTCACCGCCGTTGTATGCGACACTCCCGAGGGCGAGAAGCGCATTGAGGGCGATTACTTTATCTCCTCGATGCCGATAAAGGATCTTGTTGCCGCCATGGAGGGCGACAAGGTGAGCGCAAAGGTAAGAAAGATCGCTGCGGGGCTTCCGTACAGGGATTTCGTTACCGTCGGCCTGCTCGTCAATAAGCTCGAGCTCGTGAACAAGACAGCTATTAAGACGCTCGGCAACATCGTTCCCGACTGCTGGATATATGTTCAGGATAAGGGCGTTAAGCTGGGACGTATACAGATATTCAACAACTGGTCGCCGTATCTGGTGAAGGACCCCGAGAATACCGTGTGGATAGGTCTTGAGTATTTCTGCTCCGAGGGCGATGAGTTCTGGAATATGTCCGCAAGGGATACCGCAAAATTCGCAGTCAGGGAGCTGCGGCGCATGGGTGTCATCAAAAAGGGAGCTGTGCTCGACTGGCACCGCGAGCGTGTCAAGAAGGCTTATCCCGCTTACTTCGATACCTATAAGCACTTTGATGCTGTTGTTGATTTCCTCGATAAGTACGATAACCTGTTCTGCGTCGGCAGAAACGGCCAGCACAGATATAACAATATGGATCATTCTATGCTCACGGGCATCTATGCCGCAAGAGAGATCGCCTCGGGCAGCTGTGACAAGAAGAAGATCTGGAACGTGAATACCGAGAAGGAATATCACGAGGAGAAGAAGTAAGCGGACGGATCATGAGTAGTAATAGTAAGAAGATTTCAAGGCTCTGGAACGGAGCGGAAAGGGCATATTCCGTATTCGGAAGGCACCCGTTCCTGCTCTGCTTCCTTGCCGTTGTTTTGCTGACGCCGCTTTGCTTCGGCGCTCAGGGCAATATCACCGACAGCTCAAAGATGATCTGGTGCCTTATCGGGCTCTCGGCTCCTGTGAGCGTGTTCTTTGTGTATTTCCGCATCGGCCTTTTGGATAAGAAAAGCACACTCATCTGCATGGGGCTCAGCTTCGTTTGCTGGATATTCATTTGCCGAGGGTTTGTCAATTCACAGCGGGCATCACTGTGGATATTTGCGGGCATGGCTGCATCGGTGCTTTCCTATCGGTATATCATGCTCGATGATAAGGAGCGTGCAGAGAAGCACAATGCCTTCACGATCATGGCGCTAAGCTTTTCGATGAAGTTCTGCTATGTGCTGTATACCAGCTGCTATACCCGCCAGAACGATGTCGGCTCCTTCGATAAGGACAGCGGCCATGCAGCATATATCGAGTACCTGATACAGAACAAGCACCTGCCCGATTTCCTGCCTACAGAGCGCTGGCAGTTCTATCACCCGCCGCTGCATCACACGGTCTCGGCCTGCTGGATAGACTTCTGCGAGAATGTGCTCGGTGCGAGCCGCAATCACGCGCGCGAGTCGCTGCAGATGCTGATGCTGTTCTATTCCGCTGCGGCTGTTGTGATCGTTTATAAACTGCTGAGATACTTCGGATTCAGCGGGAAGTCGCTGCTTCTGCCGCTGGCGCTGTTTGCATTCCACCCCGCATATATCCTTTCATCGGGTGCTATCAACAACGATCAGCTCGCAGCACTGATGACTGTGCTGACCATGCTGCTTACGGTGCGCTGGTTCGAGCACCCCGATACGAAGCATATCATACCTATCGCTCTTTCGATAGGCTTCGGAATGATGGCAAAGCTCAATGCGGGTACTATCGCTCCCGCGGTCGCTCTGCTGTTCCTGTGGCAGCTTATCATACATAAAAATGAGATCAGGACCTTTATCTGGCAGTATGTCATCTTCGGGGTGATATGCGTCCCGCTCGGTCTTTGGTGGCAGATCAGGAACAAGATCATGTGGGGTATGTCGTTTGACTATGTCCCGTTCGTCGGCGGAGATCAGGCGATAGATATGGGCATCTTCGAGAGACTGTTCGACTTTTCTCCCAAGCAGCTCTCGCCCGTGTTTGAGAACTGGATAAGAGACGGCAGGGACTTCACCGAGTATAACCCGAATATCGCTATAATGAAAAACTCCCTCTTCGGTGAGAGCATCAAGGAAAACAATTTCCCCGCAGAGAACACGATAGTTCCGACAGTGCTGTTCTGGGTCGCGGTCGTGCTTGCTGTCACTGCGGTCGCTGCAATGATATATTTCATGTTCCGCAAGGATACAAAAATGCTGCTGCCGCATAAGGTGCTGTTCTGCGTTTACTGGACGTTCACGATGTATTATTTCTATGTGTTCTGCTATACTTATTCCGCGACCTGCACGATGAATTTCCGTTACCTCACACCGCTGCTCGTTGTCTCGACGATGCAGTTTGCGATGCTGTTCGATCATTTGGGCACAAAGCGTGAGGGCGAAAGCGAGGGCAGAGCTGCCGCGAAGCTGTATGTCGGCCGCATATTCACGGGGCTTATCGCGCTGTTCTGTGTGCTGTCCGTCGTTACCTACCTGATGGTCGGATATACCGAGGTGAAGTAAATGTGCGCTGAGAAAAGCTGTCATACCGTAACAGATGCCGCGACAGGCAGACGGCGATGTACCTGCTTTAAGCGCTGCGGCGGCTGCCAGCTCGATATGAGCTATCCCGAGCAGCTCGATTACAAGCAGCGCAAGGCTGAGAGGCTGCTGTCGCGCTTCTGCAAGGTGAGCCCGATCATCGGCATGGAGCACCCGTATAACTACCGAAACAAGGTGCAGACGGTCTTCGGGTATGACAGCCGCAGGCAGCTCATCTCGGGAGTGTATCAGTCGGGCTCGGGCAGGCTCACTGCCACCGATGACTGTATGCTCGAGGATAAGGTCTGCACAAGGGCCGTTCTTGAATTCAGGCGGCTCATGAAAAGCTTCAAGCTCCGTCCGTATGACCCTGTGAGCGGCAGGGGGACTGTAAGGCATCTGCTTACAAGGTATTCCCGTGCAGCGAGTCAGCTGATGGTCTGTGTCTGTGCGGCGGACAGCGTTTTCCCGTCGGCAAGGTCGTTTTCAAATGCGCTGAAGCAAGCCTGCCCCGAGCTTGCAAGCTTTGTGCTGAATGTGAGCAGCAAGCCGCTGCCGCTGATGCTCGGTGATAAGAATATCACCCTTTGGGGCAGCGACACCATAGAGGACGTGCTGCTCGGCAAGCGCTTCGTGATCTCGCCGCAGTCGTTCTATCAGGTCAATTCGGTGCAGACCGAGAGGCTGTATTCGCTTGCCTGCGAGCTTGCGGAGCTCAAGGCGGACGATGTGCTGATAGATGCCTACTGCGGTACGGGTACCATAGGCATTATCTGCGCAGATAAGGTGAAAGAGGTGATCGGCACCGAGCTGAATGCCGCTGCCTGCCGTGACGCAAGAAAGAATATCAGGCTCAATAACATCGGCAACTATACCGTTGTGAATGAGGATTCCGAACAGTTCATGAGGGCGCTTGCCGAGAGCGGCACCCATGTCGATGCGGTCATCACCGACCCGCCGAGAGCAGGGTGCAGCAGGGGCTTTCTCGATGCGATGTGCAGCCTCGGCCCCGAACGTGTGGTGTATATCTCGTGCAGGATAGAGTCGCTGCAAAGGGATCTGATCTATCTCAAAAAGAAGGGCTACAGGGCGGTGAAGCTTCAGCCTGTCGATATGTTCCCGCATACGGTCGGTATCGAGACCTGCGCCGTGCTGAGAAAAATCTGAAAAAATGTCGCTTTACCCCTTGACAAGAGCGTCTTAACGTGATATAATATTTTAGTAAATTTGAAATTGTGTGATTACTGCATAGAACTACTGTCTGAACTGAGGATGATGGGCTTCTATGAGTTCATAATTTTTAGTTTGGAAGGAGGTCGTGAAAATGAAAGAGGGTATCCATCCCAAGTATGAGGAGACCACTATCACCTGTGCCTGCGGCAACGTGATAAAGACTCGTTCTACAAAGAAGGATATTAAGGTCGAGATCTGTTCCAAGTGCCACCCGTTCTTCACAGGCAAGCAGAAGCTCGTTGATACAGGCGGACGTGTTGACAGATTCAAGAAGAGATTCAATCTTGACTGATGACGATAAGAGCGGAGCATTCCGCTCTTTTTTGTTATATTCTGTTGATATGTTGATATGATGTTATCAGACGGCACAGGGAGGTAATCATGGGCGGAGAGTATGTGACGGTAAAGGGCTTTGCTATGGACAGCTTCACAGAGAAAAAGTCCGAGTTCATCGGTCAGATATGCCATGTCTCTGACCCCGATGAGGCTGTGCGCTTTATTGAGGAGGTCCGTGCAAAGCACCGCAAGGCGCGGCATAATGTTTATGCATATATCACACGCGAGGGCAATACCAGCCGATATTCCGATGACGGCGAGCCGCAGGGGACAGGCGGCACACCCGTGCTCGATGTGCTGATGAAAGAGGGGCTCACCGATGTGTGCGTAGTGGTGACACGGTATTTCGGCGGCATACTGCTGGGCGGCGGCGGACTGGTGAGGGCTTACTCACACGCCTGCAAGCTCGCAGTCGATGCGGCGGTAAAGATGAGAATGTGCCTTTGCTCGCGTTTCGATATCGGCTGCGATTATTCGCTGTACGGCAAGCTGACCTATATCATGCCCGAGTTCGGGGCGAAGCTTGTCGAGGAAGTATTTGCCGATGAGGTAAGGCTCTCGGTGCTCGTGAAGGAAGAGAATGCCGACGGCTTTGCAGCTCGCATCACCGATATCTCAAACGGCAGCATCGTACCCGAGATCGAAAAAGGACTGTGGAGAGATATGGCATAAGGAGAGCACCTTCACGGCAGATGAGCTTTTTCGGTAATACATTTTGGTTTTTGGTTTCGATTTTGATATTAATAAAGGATTTTCGTTTGCCGTTATTGTATAATAATATAAAGGATATGTCAGGATATGCCGAAGGAGGTCGTGCCGTATGACTCCGCGTGAGCGTTATGAGAGGTTTGAGACAGAGCTGCTGTGCGGGGAAGCCTGCCTGTCAAGTCAGACAAAGGGAAGGGCAGTGCCGATCGAGCCCTGCGATTACCGCACAGAGTTCCAGCGGGACAGGGATAAGATCATACACTGCAACTCCTTCCGCAGACTAAAGCATAAAACGCAGGTGTTCCTTTCCCCGACGGGCGACCACTACAGGACTCGGCTGACCCATACGCTCGAGGTCGGGCAGATCGCAAGGACTATGGCAAGGGCACTGCGCCTCAATGAGGATCTTACCGAGGCTATAGCTATGGGGCACGATCTGGGGCATACTCCGTTCGGCCATGCGGGTGAGAGGGCTCTTGCAGCACTCTGCCCCGAGGGGTTCAAGCACTATGAGCAGGGGCTGAGAGTGGTCGATCTGATCGAGAATAACGGCAGAGGTCTGAACCTTACATATGAGGTGCGGGACGGTATCCTCAAGCATACGAACGCCAAGGCGGAAACGCTTGAAGGATATGTAGTGAGATATGCCGATATCATCGCGTATATAAACCACGATATAGATGATTCGGTGCGCGGCGGCATAATCACCGAGGACGATATCCCGAGGGAGATAACCGATGTGCTGGGTCATTCCAAGTCGCAGAGGATAACTGCCCTCGTCGGCTCGATAATCGAGAGAGGGATATATACCGAGAACGGCGAGCCCACCGTCGGCATGGACGAAGAGACATCGAAGGCTTATCATGCACTGCATAAGTATATGTTCGACAGCGTATACCGCAATCCCAAGTGCAAGTCCGAGGAGGAGCGGGCGATAGAGATGCTTCGGCAGCTATATGTGCATTTCTGCGATAATGTCTATTCGATGCCGCAGCTGTATGTGTCGCTTGCCGAAAGGTTCGGCAAGGAGCGCGCTGTGTGCGATTATATATCGGGCATGACCGACAGATATGCCGTGCAGGTGTTCACCGACCTGTTTATACCGAAGGAGTGGAAGGTGCGGTAAGACTGCTTTCCCTGATGCAAAGGAGTGAGATGTATGCCGCTGCCTGCGGATTTTATCGAAAAACTAAAGGACGCTAACCCGATCGCGGACGTGATAGGGACCTACGTTTCGCTTAAACGCTCGGGCAGAGATTATGTCTGCCTTTGCCCGTTCCATAATGAAAAGTCACCCTCCTGCTATGTCAGACCCGAGCAGGGATATTTTCACTGCTTCGGCTGCGGCGCGGGCGGAGATGTTATAACCTTTACGATGCGCTATAACAACCTTGATTACCGTGAGGCGGTAAGGTTCCTTGCCGAGCGCGGCGGGATACCCATGCCCGAGGACGACGGCTACGATAATAAAGCCGCGAACAGGCGCAAGCGTATCTATGAGATGAATAAAAAGGCTGCAAGGTTCTTCTACGATCGGCTGCGGGCACCCGAGGGCAAGCCGTGCAGGGATTACCTTGCAAAGCGTGGGCTCACTGCCGCCACGATCATGAAGTACGGCATGGGCTTTGCTCCGAACAGCTGGTCGAGCCTGAAAAGCTATATGCTCTCGGAAGGCTACAGCGAGCAGGAGCTGGAGGAGGCGAGCCTGATCTCGCGGTCGCAGAAGAACACGCGCAGCACCTATGATTTCTTCGTGTTCAGAGCGATGTTCCCGTTTTTCGATCTGCGGGGGAATATCGTCGGCTTCGGCGGAAGGACGCTCGATGTCAACGAAAAACGGAAGTATCTGAATTCAAAGGATACTCCTGTGTATAATAAGAATAAATTCCTGTTCTCTATGAACTTTGCCAAGGACGTTTCTGTGAAGAGCAAGAAGATCCTGCTGTGCGAGGGCAATCTCGATGTGATCTCGCTCAATCAGGCGGGCTTTGAAAATGCCGTGGCTTCCTGCGGCACCTCACTGACAGGGGATCAGGCTAAGCTCATCTCCAATTATGCGGATGAGGCTGTGATCTGCTATGACTCCGATGAGGCGGGGCAGAAGGCGACAAAGAGAGCTATTGATATACTGCGCGAATGCGGGCTGAAGGTATCGGTCGTGACGATGAACGGCGCGAAGGACCCCGATGAGTTCATCAACCGCTTCGGCAAGGCGAAATTTGAGCATATACTCGATAAGGCTGCCGATTCGGTCACGTTCGAGCTGAACAACGCCAAGGGCGGGCTCGACCTTGACGGAGAGGTCGGCAAGAACGATTATATGAAGAAGGCCTGCGATGTGCTTGCTAAGATCAAATCCCCCGTGGAAAGGGATATCTATATCAGCAAGGTGGCAAGAGAGCAGGGCATCTCCAAGGAGGCCGTGGAGCAGCAGGTGAAGATAATGCTGCGTCACGAGGAGCTGAAAAGAGAGGAGAAGCGCAAGCGCGAATCCTTTGCTTTCGCCCAGAAGCGCGACCCGCTCAATCCCGATGCAGTCATGCACCCGAAGGAAAACCTTGCCGAGCAGCAGCTGATCTACTATGTTTATACCAATCCCGACAAGTGCGCCGCGCTGCTCGAAAGGATACCTGCCGATAAGTTCGTTACCGAGCTGAACGCAAGGTTCTATGCCTCGCTGACGGATAAGATCATGAAGGGAGAGGATCACTCGTTCTCAACGTTCAGCGCAGAGTTCACTCCCGAGGAGACGGACAGGCTCGTGGCGATAATAAACGACTATTCGGGCAAGGGGATAAGCGCTGAGGTAGCGTATGACTGCGCTGCGGTGCTGGAGAATTATTACGAGGACAGGCAGGAGGCTCCCTCGGGCAGTGATGTCTCGATGGACGACCTGCAAATGCTGATGGACAGGCTGAAAAAGAAAAGATGATATGCTGTGTGCTTTGAGCTGCACAGCAAATGATTGGAGAGGATGTTTGTATGTCTGAAAACAAGAAGCAGATAATGGAAAACCTGATGGAACAGGGCAAGGCGAACGGCAGGCTCACTGCCAAGGAGATCACCGATGCCCTCGAAAAGCTGGATTTCGATGTTGAACAGATCGATAATTTCTATGACAACTGTACAGCGCTGAATATCGAGATCATCGACGATATAGTTCCCGACGATACCCTCGTGCTGGTGAATCCCGAGGACGAGATGTCTCCCGAGGACGTTGATATCGGGCTTTCCACTGACGGTATAGCGATAGACGACCCTGTGAAGATCTATCTCAAGGAGATAGGCCGTGTGCCGCTGCTCACCTCGGAGGAGGAGATACAGCTGGCGGAGAAGATGTCGGGCAACAACGAGAAGGAGGCCTCTAACGCAAGAAAGCGTCTTGCCGAGGCGAATCTCAGGCTCGTCGTGTCGATCGCCAAGAGATATGTCGGCAGAGGCATGAGCTTTCTTGATCTGATACAGGAGGGCAATATGGGCCTTATCAAGGCAGTCGAGAAGTTTGATTATACCAAGGGCTTCAAGTTCTCGACCTATGCTACTTGGTGGATCAGACAGGCGATAACAAGGGCTATCGCAGACCAGGCAAGGACTATCAGGATACCTGTGCATATGGTGGAGACGATCACCAAGGTCAAGAAGGTGTCGAGCCAGCTGCTGCACGAGAACGGTCATGACCCGTCGCCCGAGGATATTGCAGCCAAGCTGGATATGCCTGTTGATAAGGTGAGAGAGATAATGCGCATAGCACAGGACCCCGTTTCGCTGGAGACTCCTATCGGTGAGGAGGAGGATTCCCACCTCGGTGACTTTATCCCCGATGAGGAGGCCCCCGCTCCCGCAGAGGCAGCTTCGCAGGTGCTGCTCAAGGAACAGCTCGATCAGGTGCTCTCGACACTTACCGACAGAGAGGAAAAGGTGCTCAGGCTGCGGTTCGGTCTTGTTGACGGCAGGGCAAGGACTCTTGAAGAGGTCGGCCAGCAGTTCAATGTTACAAGAGAGCGTATCAGGCAGATAGAGGCTAAGGCGCTGAGAAAGCTCCGTCACCCGACAAGGAGCAACAAGGTAAAGGATTATCTTGAATAAACACGCCGAGGACAGAACATACTAATATCAGATATCGGAGGTATTTATGCAGCTGACACTTGAAGCAGATTACGCTGTCAGGATAATATCCGTTTTGTGTATGGAGAACGGAAAAGCCGATGCCAAGACCATTTCCGAGAAGGCAGTCGTATCATTGAGGTTTGCGCTGAAAATATTGAGAAAGCTTGTCACTGCAGAGCTCGTTGAATCCTTCAAGGGCACGCAGGGAGGTTATAAGCTCAGGCGTGACCCTTCGGAGATCAATCTGAGGCAGGTCATCGAAGCTATTGAGGGTACTTATTATTTTTCGAGATGCTTGTCGCCCGACGGACTGTGCAACCGCGGTATGTCGGGTGTATGCTGCTATCAGCGGGCGTTCGGTGAGATAACTGATATGGTGAGGGATAAGCTCGAGAGCTATACCTTTGCCGAGCTGATCGCATCTGCGGAAAACGAAAGGAATACCTCAACAGATGATGAGAAGCTCGTTGACAGGATCGGCAGGTAGATCAAGAAAATATAAACGCAGGCACAGAATGCTCACAGGGGCGTTCTGTGCCGCTTTTGTCTGTGCGGCTGCCGCTTTGCTCTCTGTTGCCGTGCTGCGCAGCAGGGGACTGCTCCCCGAGCCGCAGCCCGACAGATTCGGCTATCCGCTGAGAGGGGCTTACGTTTCGGAGCGGTGCGGCGAGATCGACTGGAAGCTGTTCTCACAGGGCAGCTCGGATTTTTGCTATATCCGTCTTACGGCGGGAACAGCGTTTGCAGACAGGCTCGGGAAAAAGAATCTCGGCGCTGCATTGCACAGCGGGCTTGCGGCAGGTGCTGTTCATGATATCGGATTCTATCAGGACGGGAGAGCACAGGCTGATAACTTCCTCTCGGCAGTCGGGGAGTATCGCGGGCTGCTCATTCCCGCGTTGGATATCAGGATGAGCCTTGCCGACCGCATCAGATTCAGAGACAGCAGCCGCATCAAAAGGACGGTCGCTGCTTTTGTCGGTCGGCTCACCGAGGCAACAGGCAGGGGGGCGCTGCTGCTTTGCGATGAGTACAGCTTTAAGCTGCTCGGCCTCGGACAGTCGGGCGCGGATATCTGGGCTGAATGCAGCGCCGATGATCGCTTCTGTGAGTCGCCCGTTATGATCTCCTACTCGGAGGGAGGACGTTCGTCGGCATTGCGTGAAAAGGATAAGACCTTTACGATCACTGCCGCCCGCAGCGAACTGACAGCTACCGACCGACCGAGCGGACAGCAATGACGGTTGTGAAAAATTATAAAAAGCTATGGACAAATTTGAAAATATATGGTATAATATACAAGCAGGTTGTTGTTGAAAGAGGTGAATGCCTGTGAAAGAGTCAACGGTCTCCGCAGGAGAGCTTGAGCTGCTGATGAACAGCTCGCTTGAAGTAGATATACAGGAATTTCTTGACCAGATGATGATCTACAGATCGGGTATAAAAGAGATACGCACTAAGCTCGAGGTGCTCGACGATGAGTTCCAGACGAAGTTTGCATACAATCCCATCCACCACATAGAGTCGCGGCTGAAATCCATCGGCAGTATCATGAGCAAGATCAGGGAGAAGGGGCTTGAGGTCACTATCGGGAACATCAAGAGCAACGTTACCGATATCGCAGGGATAAGAGTCATCTGCAATTACCTTGACGATATCTACAGGATAGAGGATCTTTTGCTCGCACAGAGCGATGTTAAGCTGCTGAGAAGGCGGGACTATATCAAGACCCCCAAGCAGTCGGGCTATCAGAGCCTGCATCTGCTCGTGGAGGTGCCCATATTTCTGTCTGAGGGAGCTATACCGATACCCGTCGAGATACAGATAAGGACGATAGCTATGGACTTCTGGGCAAGCCTTGAGCATAAGCTCAAATACAAGACCGATAACGAGGTCGCCGAGGATCTGAGATACAGGCTGAAGATCTGTGCGCGGGCAATACAGGAGCTCGATACCGAAATGCAGAATATCAACAATGCTATCGCCGACAGAAACAGTTGAAAGGCTTTTAAACAAAACGTACATATTTTGTATAACTGTTTTGTGATAAGATACAAAGTTTTCAAAAACTATTGACTTTGTTTTGGCAGTAGTTTATAATTAATTTATGTGAGACTAATTGGATATGATTATAGTTTTATATAATTTTATAATTCCAATCTCGGAGGTTCGTGTATGAATATCAAAGAAGCAAAACAGCAGATACAGAATGCTATCACGGCATATCTGATGAAGGACGAGTTCGGTGAGTACAGGATACCGCTGGAGAGACAGCGCCCCGTGTTCCTGCTCGGCGCTCCAGGTATAGGAAAGACCGCTATCATGGAGCAGATCGCTCAGGATACGGGAATAAGCCTTGTGTCTTATTCGATGACCCACCATACAAGAGAAACTGTTCTCGGACTTGCACAGATAGTACACAGAAACTATACGGGTGCCGATTTCCAGATATCCGAGTATACGATGAGTGAGATCGTTGCTACGCTTTACGATACTATTGAGACAACGGGCATCAAGGAGGGTATTCTTTTCCTCGATGAGATCAACTGCGTTGCCGAGTCGCTGGCGCCTGTTATGCTGCAGTTCCTCCAGTATAAGGTGCTGGGCAAACATCAGATACCTCACGGCTGGGTGGTATGCACCGCAGGAAACCCGCCCGAGTTCAATAAGTCAGTTAATGAGTTCGACGTTGTTACGCTCGACCGTCTGAAAAAGGTCGAGGTAGAGCCTGATTTCTATGTGTGGAAGGAGTATGCTTACAAGAGACATCTGCATACTGCGATCATCTGCTTCCTTGAAGCGCATACCGAGCATTTCTACCACATCGGAAAGGACAGCGAGGGCAAAATAATAAGCTTCGTTACCGCAAGAGCGTGGGAGGATCTTTCCGAGATGATGCTCCTTTATGAGGAGGACGGCATCAATATCGACAATACCCTCGTCGAGCAGTACATACAGGCCAAGCATATCGCTGCCGATTTCCTTGCTTTCTACAGCAAGTATGTTGAGTATTACAATAAGTATTATGTTGACGATATCCTTGACGGAAACGTTTCCAAGGAGCTTATCGAGTCTGCTAAGCTGGCAGGCCCCGAGGAGAAGAGACTGCTTATCGGCATGATAATCGAAAGCGTTTCGAGGACGATGAAGGAGAGCCTCGAAATGGAAAAGATGCTGAAGCAGATACAGCCGCTGCTCCAGGATACCATTGCAAGGCTGAATGCGAACTTCTCCAACCGCGAGATACTTTCGCAGCATATCATGAGAGAGCAGGCTAAGCTCGAAAAGCTGACCATCGCGCGTGTTATCACCCCGTCCGATAAGCGGATCATGCACTGGATAATCTACAGCCTTACGATATACATGGACAAGACTACCAAGTGCAGAGATAACCCGAGAGCCGTTCAGTGCGTGATGCAGGAGTTCCAGGCTTCGCTCCAGAAGATGATCGTGGTGACCGATCAGGCTATTAAGAAGATGCGCAATGCGTTCACATTCGTCGAGGCAGTTTTCGACCGCGGCGATGAGCTGAGGTTCCTTTACAACGAGATGAAGGGCTGCTATCACTGCAAGAGCTTCATGCACAAGTACAGCTTCGAGGATTACTACGGCGGACCTACACATTCTGTAGACTTCTCCAAGATCGAGCATCTCGCACTTGACCCCAACGCAAGAGAATGATATCACGGGCTGTCCTTCGGGGCAGCCCTGACTGTTGAAAAACCGAAAAAAATTTGAAAAAGCCCTTGACAAACGGGCAAAGATGTTGTATAATGCTATAGAACAAAGAAGAACCTGATCCGTTCTCACCTCAAGCGATCGAGCAAAGAGGTCAATATCAAGATCATACTTGCTTGTATGGCTTTATTCAGGTGCGGATCATGTTCCGTACCTGTTTTATTTTAGTTTTGGAGGTGCTGAGTCATAAGCAACAGCAAAGAGTATCAGATCAACGAAGAAATACGCGATAAGGAGCTGCGCGTTATCGACGTTGACGGTTCGCAGTTGGGGATTTTATCTGCAAAGGAAGCCCTTGCGATAGCCGAGGAAAAGGATCTTGATCTTGTTAAGATCGCTCCGCAGGCAACACCGCCTGTTTGCAGGATCATGGATTACGGTAAGTTCCTGTTCGAGCAGCAGAAGCGTGAAAAGGAAGCAAGAAAAAACCAGAAGACTATGGAGATCAAAGAGATCAGAATGTCTTCCACTATCGACACGCATGATTTTAATACTAAGGTCAATCAGGCTATCAAATTCCTTAACGGCGGTGATAAGCTCAAGGTATCCGTCCGTTTCAGAAAGAGGACAGTTGCTCACCCGCAGTTCGGCGAGGAGCTGCTGAAGAATTTCAAGGAAGCGATATCTGAATGCGGTGTTGTTGACAAGCCGTCCAAAATGGAGGGACGCAGCCTTGTGATGTTCGTTTCTCCGAAGAACAACAAATAAATTTTAAGGAGGATATATTTATGCCCAAGATCAAAACACATTCCGGTGCCAAGAAGCGCTTTTCGGTAACCGGCAGCGGAAAGGTGAAGTTTCAGCACGTAAACAAGAGACACAGACTCAATCAGAAGGATCACAAGCGCAAGAGGATCCTCAGAAACTCGGCTTATGCTGATGAGTCTAATCTGAAGAACGTTAAGGCTCTTATCCCTTACAAGTAAACGAGTTGTAGGGAACGTTAAAAATAATATCAGGAGGTAATTTACTATGGCTCGTGTTAAGGGAGCAATGATGACTCGCAAGAGAAGGAATAAAACTTTAAAGCTTGCAAAGGGCTATTTCGGCGCAAAGAGCAAGCATTTCAAGATGGCTAAGCAGGCTGTTATGAAGAGCGGCCAGTATGCTTACATCGGAAGAAAGCAGAAGAAGAGAGATTTCAGAAGGCTGTGGATCACAAGGATCTCGGCTGCCTGCAAGCTTAACGGAATGAACTATTCAACATTCATGAACGGTCTTAACAAGGCCGGCATCACTCTCAACAGAAAGATGCTTTCAGAGATCGCTATCAACGATCCTGCCGCCTTCACCGCTATCGCAGAAAAGGCTAAGGCAGCTCTTTAATACATCAATAACACGCATGTTCTGTTGGAGATGCGTGTTTTGTTGTTTAATAACCATATTGCATTCATTGCGTCGGAGGGCTGTTTGTATGCAGATCGTGAGTAAGGATAACCCCAGGATAAAGCTGCTCGGAAGGCTGCTTTCAAGCAGGAAAGCGCGCAGCGAAAACGGGCTTTTCGTTATCGAGGGAGCACGCGGCTGCGCCGATGCTCTGAGGAGTGCTGAGGGCGAGAACGGGCTTGGTATCGCAGGTGTTTATTATGTGCCCGAGCAGATCGAAAGCGGCAGCAGTCTCGCCGAGCTTATCGGCAGTGCGGACGGGAGCTTGCTGTTCGAGATCACAGCCGATATAGCCCGCAAGGTCAGCAGCGCAGAGACTTCACAGGGCATTTTCGTGATCGCAAAACAGCTCGACAGCAGGCTGACTGCGGAGTCGGTCGTCAGCGGGGGAAAGTATCTTGTGCTTGACGGCCTTCAGGATCCCGGGAATCTCGGTACGATGATAAGGACTGCCGATGCGGTCGGTATCACGGGGATGATCCTTACGGGGAACTGCGTCGATCTTTACAATCCCAAGACCGTCAGGTCGGCTGTGGGGAGCCTGCCGAGGGTGGATATCTTTGTTGAAAAAGACCGCGAAGCAGTGTATCCGCTGCTCGCAGACAAAGGCATCAGGACGGCTGCTGCCGTGATCTCGGGCGGTACCGAGGTCAGGGAGTTCGATTTCTCGGGAGGCTGTGCGGTCGTTATCGGCAACGAGGGCAGCGGACTTGACAGCACTGCGACGGAGCTTTGCAGCGACAGGGTGACTATCGGCATGAGCGGCAGCATAGATTCGCTTAACGCCGCCGCCGCTGCTGCTATACTTCTTTGGGAAATGATGAGGAGCGGAAGATGATGGATCCTTGTGTGTACTGGCTGTGGCTCGTACTCGTGTTCGGACCCGCCGAGCAGCGGATATGGATACTCGGCAGGGATATGGGCAACGCGCAGGAATTCTATGAGGCCCTGAAAAGCGGAAGAGTGCCGCAGCTGACAGCAAGGGAAAGCGAGCGGGCAGCAGGCGTGAGCCTTGAAGCTGCCGAGAAGCTGCTGGAACAGTGCCGCGAAGAGGGGACAGAGGTGCTTTGCTATGAAAGCGAGGATTATCCCGATAAGCTGCGGCAGATCGCAAATCCGCCCGCTGTGCTGTTCGTAAGGGGCAGTCTCGGGCTGCTGCGGA
The DNA here is from genome assembly GCA_946613705.1 of uncultured Clostridia bacterium. Lineage (GTDB taxonomy): Bacteria > Bacillota > Clostridia > Oscillospirales > Ruminococcaceae > FB2012. Next base: position 15,046 of record CAMOFU010000003.1, on the reverse strand, counting down.
ACAGATCGGTGATAGGCTTTGCGGGGACACGTTCGCCGTCGGAGTATTCGCGGAAGGCAGCGGCATACCTTGTGAAAAGGCTTTGCGAAAAGGGATGCGTTATCGCAACGGGGCTCAGCGACGGGATAGATCTGCTTTCAAGCAATACCGCTGCCGAGAGCGGTTCGCCGTCGGTCGGTATCTATGGACTTGCGATAGATCAGTTCGAGGCGGGAGATAATGCCGACCCTGCAAAGGGCGGCCTGCTGATCTCAGAGACGCATTCGGCTATGGGCTGCCCAAGACCGAAGTTTTCGTACCGCAACAGGATAATCACTGCGCTCTGTGATGCTGTCGTGTTCGTCGAGGGCTCGCTCAGCAGCAGAGGGCTTGAGCTGTGTATGCAGTGCATCGCAAAGGGCAGACTGCTGTTTGTGGTGCCGCCGCATGATATAACAGACAGAAGATACAAGGGTCAGTCGTGGCTGATAAGGCGCGGGTGCAGACCTGTGTTCAGCGAAAAGGATGTGCTTTACCATATCTCGCGGCTGGAGCTTGACCGCGTGGGCTTTGATACGGCGGACGGACTGGCCGATGCCGAGGATTATTCGTTCTTCGTTGATGAAGTGCCGCACTTTGACAAGGAAAGAAAAAGGACTGCCGCAAAGCCCGCGAGGGGCAGCGGCAGCTTTGAAACCAAAAAGGATAGTATGAGAGCCGAGCAGGATATCTCGCAGCTTGATGAGACTGACGCGGGGATATATGCTCTGCTGAAGAACGGCCCTATGCTTGCCGACGAGATCTCGGCAAGGATAGATACCGATATCGCCGAAACACTCTCGCGCCTTACGATGCTGGAGCTTGACGGGTATATAATCTCATACCCCGGGAACCGTTTCGGGATAGTATAATTATAAGAATGGAGAGTATGTTTTGTCAGGATTGATAATTGTAGAGTCTCCGACAAAGATCAGAACGATCAAAAGATATGTCGGCAGTGATTACGAGGTCGTGGCTTCAAAGGGGCACGTCAGAGATCTGCCGAAGTCGAAGCTCGGTGTTGATATAGAGCATAATTACGAACCTCAGTATGTGAACATCAAGGAAAAGGAAGAAACGATCAAGAGCATCAAAAAGCTTGCAAAGAAGAGCGACCGCGTTTATCTCGCGGGAGACCCTGACCGCGAGGGAGAGGCTATCTCGTGGCACCTTGCACAGCTGCTGGGGCTTGATCTTAACGATAAAAACCGCGTTACGTTCAATGAGCTTACCGAAAGCGGCATCAAGGCGGGAATGAGTGCGCCGAGGTGCATTGACGTGAATCTTGTGAATGCGCAGCAGACAAGACGTGTGCTTGACAGACTGGTGGGCTATAAGCTTTCGCCGTTCCTGTGGAGAAAGATCAGGCGCGGACTGTCTGCGGGCAGAGTTCAGTCGGTGGCGGTGAGAATGATCTGCGACCGCGAGGAGGAGATACGCTCGTTCGTGTCTCAGGAATACTGGTCGATAGATGCAAAGCTTCTGGCGGAGGGCAGCAAAAAACCGTTTTCTGCCAAGCTTGCATCAGTGGACGGTGTTAAGGCGGAGCTTGCCGATAAAGCGCAGACAGATGCAGTCCTCAAACGGCTCGAGGGTGCGGAATACAGAGTGGTGAATGTGAAGAAAAGCGTTCACAAGAAATCCCCCTCGGCACCCTTTACTACCTCGACCTTGCAGCAGGAGGCTTCAAGGAGGCTCTCGTTTCAGGGCAGAAGGACTATGAAGGCCGCGCAGGAGCTGTATGAGGGCGTTGATATCAAGGGTATGGGCGTTACGGGTCTTATAACCTACATGAGAACCGACAGCACCCGTGTATCCGATGAAGCAAGAAATGCAGCATATAAATTCATCAGGGAGAAATACGGCGAGAGCTATATCCCCGATGCTCCGAAGAAATACAAGACAAAGGGCAATGCTCAGGACGCTCACGAGGCGATACGTCCCTCGCACCCCGAGCTGACACCCGATATAGTAAAGGCGAGCGGAGTATCTGCCGATCAGTATAAGCTGTATAAGCTCATCTGGGAGAGGTTCATCGCAAGCCAGATGGCTAACTGCCTGCTGGATACCGTTTCGGTGGATATAGACGCAAACGGCTGCGGCTTCAAGGCCTCGGGCTATTCTGTGAAGTTCGACGGCTATACCGTGCTGTATGAGGAGGCAAAGGACGAGGACGAGGAGAAGAAAAACGTTCTTCCGCCGATCAAGAAGAACGATCTGCTTGAGCTTGCGTCGCTCGACGGCAACCAGCACTTCACCCAGCCGCCCCCGAGATATACCGAGGCTACTCTTGTCAAGGCCTTTGAGGAAACAGGCATCGGCAGACCCTCTACCTATGTGCCGACGATCTCGACGATACTTGCAAGAAGCTATGTGGAGCGTGACGGCAAGCAGCTCAGACCCACCTCGCTGGGGGAGGTCACCAACGATCTCATGAAGGAGCACTTCGACAAGATCGTTGACGTGAAGTTCACCGCACAGATGGAAAACAGCCTTGACCAGATAGAGAACGGTACAAGAGATTGGACTAAAACGCTTGACAGCTTCTATAAGGATTTTGAGGATGAGCTTGAAAAGGCAGAGGAGGCTATGGACGGCAAGCGCATAAAGGTGCCCGACGAGGCTACCGATGAGGTCTGCGAGGTCTGCGGCAAGCCGATGGTAATAAAGATAGGCAGATACGGAAAATTCATGGCGTGCTCAGGCTTCCCCGAGTGTACCAATACCCGCCGCATCGTAGAGGATACGGGAGTCTCCTGCCCGTACTGCGGAAAGCGCGTGCTGATGAAGAAATCAAAGCGCGGAAAGAAGTATTACGGCTGCGAGGATAATCCAAACTGTGCGTTCATGACATGGGATATCCCCTCCGATCAGAAGTGCCCGAACTGCGGCTCTACGCTGTTCCAGAAGGGCGGCAAGAACGGCAGGCTCGTGTGCCACAAGGAAGGCTGCGGATATGAAAAGGAGCTCTCAAATGGCGGTTAAGGTCATCGGTGCGGGGCTTGCAGGCTGTGAAGCCGCGTGGCAGCTTGCCAAGGCGGGCATAGGCTGCGAGCTGTACGAGATGAAGCCGCACAAGTATACCCCCGCGCATAAGTACAGCGGCTTTGCAGAGCTGGTGTGCTCCAATTCGCTGAAAGCCGAACGGATAGGCTCGGCAGCGGGTATGCTTAAAGAGGAGATGCGCAGGCTCGGCTCGGTCGTTACGGAGTGCGCGGCAGAGACTAAGGTCTCGGCAGGAGGTGCGCTCGCGGTGGACAGAGAGGCTTTTTCCGACGCGGTCACCGCACGGATAAAGGCGGAGCCGCTTATCACAGTCGTTGATGAGGAGGTCACTGAGATACCGGACGGAGAGGTGATAATCGCCACGGGACCGCTCACGTCCGACCCGCTTGCCGAGAGCATTCGCGGCATCTGCGGAGAGGGGCTGTATTTCCACGATGCAGCTGCACCGATAGTCACCTTTGAGAGCCTTAACAAGGAGCGCGTGTTTTTCGCTGCCCGCTATGACAGGGGAGATGCGGATTACATCAACTGCGCCTTCGACAAGGAAGAGTATCTTGCGTTTTATAATGCTTTGATAAGTGCCGAATCTGCGCCGCTCAAGGAGTTTGAGAGGGAACACTTCGGCAGGGACGGTTTCAAGGTCTACGAGGGCTGTATGCCGATAGAGGTGCTGGCAAAGCGCGGTGAAGACACCATGCGCTTCGGTCCGCTGAAGCCTGTAGGGATAACCGACCCGCGCACAGGCAGGCGGCCTTATGCCGTCGTGCAGCTGAGAGCCGAGAATGCTCAGGGGACGCTGTATAACATCGTAGGCTTTCAGACCAACCTGAGATTTCCCGAGCAGAAGCGTGTGTTCTCGATGATCCCCGGGCTTGAAAACGCAGAGTTCATGCGCTACGGTGTTATGCACAGGAACACATACATCAACTCGCCCAAGCTGCTTTCCGCCGCATTCAATATGCGGGAACGGGAGAGCCTGTTCTTCGCGGGGCAGATAACGGGAGTCGAGGGGTATATCGAATCCGCGGCAAGCGGGATAATGGCGGGGCTCAACATGGCAAGAAGGCTCAGCGGACGCGATTGCCTTGTTCTGCCCGAGACGACTATGATCGGTGCGCTGTCAAGATATATCAGCGACCCGACGGCAGAGAGCTTTCAGCCGATGGGCTGCAATATGGGGATACTCCCCGAGCTGCCCGAAAGAATAAGAGACAAGCAGCTGCGGTATCAGACTATCGCAGAAAGAGGCCTTGATGACCTTGATAAATATTTGGAACAAAACAGATGACCGAGCAGGAGGTAAGAGCAATGAATATTGTTATGGACGCGTTCGGCGGCGATAATGCTCCGCTTGAAGTGATAAAGGGAGCTATCGACGCGCAGAGAGAGTTTAATGTTGATATCACGCTTGTGGGCGACGAGAAGAAGATCAAGGCCTGTGCCGACGAGAACAGGCTTGATATCTCGGCATTGAAGATACGTCACGCGGAAAGCGTCGTGGAGATCTGCGACGACCCCAAAAGCGTTATCAAGAGCAAGAGAAATTCTTCCATGGCTGTAGGTATGCAGATGCTTGCCGACGGTGAGGGAGATGCATTCGTTTCGGCAGGTTCGACTGCTGCACTGCTCGTTGGTGCTACATTTATAGTAAAGCGCATCAAGGGCGTTAAGCGCCCCGCTCTTGCGACTCTGCTGCCGACTACGGATAAGCCCTGTATGCTGCTCGACAGCGGTGCCAATGCCGAGTGCCGTCCCGAGATACTCGTGCAGTTCGGTATCATGGGCTCGATCTATATGAACAAGGTCATGAAGATGAACGACCCGAAGGTCGCGCTTGTCAATATCGGTGCCGAAGAGAGCAAGGGCAGACCCGTTGAGCTGGAGGCTTATCAGCAGTTCAAGAAGGCTCCCGTTAATTTCAGCGGCAATATCGAGGCGAGATATATCCCGTTTGACGAGGCAGATGTTGTCGTTGCGGACGGATTCTGCGGCAACCTGATACTCAAGACCTATGAGGGCATGGGCAAATTCTTCTCCAACGAGCTCAAGGGAATGTTCTCGAAGAATGTCAAGACCAAGATGGCTGCCGCTATAATGATGGGCGCGATCAAGGATTTCAAGAAGAAGCTCGATTATTCCGAATACGGCGGGGCTCCGCTGCTCGGTACAAGGCGTGCGGTGATAAAGGCGCACGGGTCTTCAAATGCCAAGGCGTTCTATAATGCGGTAAGGCAGGCAAAGGCATTTATCGAGTCGAACGCGATAAATGAGGTCGCAGAGTCTCTTGCCGCGATGAAGCAGTCTGACGAGGCTGATGACTGAAAGGAAGTGTCTTGATTGGACGCAAAGCAGAGCGTTGCCGAACTCCAGAAAAAGATAGGCTATAAATTCAATAATGAAAAGCTGCTGTTGGAAGCACTTTCGCATTCCTCCTATGCCAACGAGAACAAGAACCTCCGCTGCAACGAGCGGCTTGAATTTCTCGGTGACTCGGTGCTGTCGGTAGTGGTCTCGGATTATATCTTCAAGCACTTCACCCATATACCCGAGGGAGAGCTCACAAAGCTCAGGGCATCGCTCGTATGTGAAAAATCGCTGTTTGAGTTTTCCAAGAAGATAGCTCTGGGGGAGCATATCCTGCTGGGCAAGGGCGAGGAGCTCACGGGCGGAAGGCTGCGTCCTTCGATAGTCTCGGACGCTTTTGAAGCCGTTATCGCCGCGATCTATCTTGACGGCGGCATGGAGGCGGTAAGACCGTATATACTGTCGTTCATTCCCGAGGACATCACTCCCAGGGGAAGCGATGCATTCCACGATTACAAGACTATCCTCCAGGAGGTCATTCAGCGCAATCCCGAGGAGAAGATAGTTTATCATATGAAATCCGAGAGCGGCCCCGACCACGACAAGCACTTCACCTATCAGGTGATGCTGAATAACAATGTCATCGGCGAGGGCAGCGGCAGGTCAAAGAAAAGCGCTGAACAGGCAGCCGCCAAGGAAGCGCTCGCGCTTATGGGGATAAGACCCTGATGGCGCACAGCAATATCTCGATCTTTGTTCCGCACGCAGGGTGCCCCTATCGCTGCTCGTTCTGCGATCAGAACACTATCTCGGGCGAGAACAGTCTCCCTCACGCAGAGGACGTAAGACGGATATGCACACAGGCGCTTGCCGAGGTGAGTGACCGACGTGAGACAGAGATCGCGTTTTTCGGAGGCAGCTTTACAGCGATAGACAGAGAGTATATGACCGAGCTGCTCGATGCCGCCGCTCCCTTTGTCGGTGATGGCGGCTTCAAGGGCATAAGGATCTCCACAAGACCCGACTGCATCGACAGGGAGATACTTTCCTTGCTGAAAGGATCGGGTGTTACCGCGATCGAGCTCGGTGCCCAGTCGCTCGATGATAAGGTGCTTGCTGCCAACGACCGCGGGCACACTGCGCAGGACGTTTATGATGCCTCGCGGCTCATACGCGAATACGGCTTTGAGCTCGGCTTGCAGCTCATGATCGGGCTGTACTGCTCAGATGAAGCGGCAGAGCTTGAAAATATGCAAAGGGTGCTTGATATCAGTCCCGATACAGTGAGGATCTATCCCGTAGTCGTACTCGAGCGGACAAGGCTTGCACGGCTGCTGAGGTCGGGCAGGTATCAGCCTATGTCAATGGAGACTGTGCTGTCGGTATGCGCAAGGATGCTTTCGGCTTTTGAGAGCGTCGGCATAAGGGTCATCAAATGCGGCCTTCATGCAAGCGAATTCGTGGAGCGGGATATGATCGGCGGGTTCTATCACCCCGCGTTCAGGGAGCTTTGCGAGAGCTTGATCTACAGAGATGCCATTGGAAAGGCACTTGAAGGCGCGGGCATCTCGGGTGACGGCGGCAGTGTGGATGTGGTCTGTGCCGTGGCACGCGGCTGCGTGAGTCAGGCAGTGGGGCATAGAAGATCAAACACTGAATATTTCAGAAATAAAGGATTAAATATAAAGATCGTTGAAGATAAAACGGTCGGCAAATATCAATGTGAGATAAGGAGATGAGTGTGTGTACCTGAGATCGCTTGAACTGCAGGGCTTTAAGTCCTTTCCCGATAAGATCAAGCTGGAATTCAATAAGGGCATCTCGGCTGTAGTCGGTCCGAACGGCTCGGGTAAGTCCAATATCGGCGATGCTATGCGCTGGGTCATGGGCGAGCAGTCATCAAAGACACTTCGCGGCGGAAAAATGGAGGACGTTATCTTCCACGGCACCAAGGATCGCCCCGCAGCGGGCTTCGCACAGGTCACGCTTAATATCGATAACAGCGACCGCGCTCTGAGGACAGACAGCGACCTTGTTTCGGTATCGAGAAAGCTTTACCGCAACGGCGACAGCGAGTATCTCATCAACAGCAGGAACGTCAGATTGAAGGACGTTCTGGAGCTGTTCATGGATACAGGTCTCGGCAGGGACGGCTATTCGATAATAGGACAGGGCAGGATAGCGGATATCGTCAGCAGCAAATCCACCGAAAGGCGTGAGATATTCGAGGAGGCTGCGGGAATATCCAAGTTCAGATACAAGAAGGAGGAAGCCGAAAGGAAGCTGAAGGCCGCCGAGGATAACATAGCGCGTCTCGGTGATATCCTTTCAGAGATAGAGAGCCGTATCGGACCGCTGGAAAAGCAGTGCGAAAAGGCGAAAAAATTCAACGAGCTGTATGCAAAAAAGAGCACGCTTGAGATCAGCGTCTGGGTAACGCAGATGCACCGCATAGACAAACAGCTCTCCGAAAACAAGGAGAAGTCCGAGCTGCTCAAAGGACAGTACGAGCAGATCACTGCCGAGGCGGAAAAGCTTAGCAATGACGTTGAGCAGTGCCGTGAACAGAGCGCCGAAAGATCGGTGCTTATAGATGAGCTCAGGAGCCGTGTGCATCAGATCGAGCTGGATAATTCTCAGGCAGATTCAAAGATAGCGGTTCTTGAAAATGATATCAAGCATATAAATGAACAGATAGATGCATTAAGAGCGCAGATAGATGAGTCGGAAAGCTCGAAGTATTACCTTGAATGCGAGCTGAAGGAGAAGAAGCAGGAGCTCGAAGGGCTCGGCGAAAGGCAGCAGTCGCTCGAGAAGGAGATAAAGGAGACCGAGAGCAGGTTCAGCGAGCTGCGCGACAGGTCTGAGGATCTTGACGGAACTATCAGCGAGTCGGGCTCGGCACTGAGCGGACTGTATATCAAAAAATCAGAGCTGGCTTATAAGCTGGAGAGCGCCAAGAACAGCTATTCCGAGACACAGCAGAGCCTTGCTTCGTCCCTCGAGGACAGCAAGGATATAAGTGAGAAGAGCCGTCTTGCCGAAAAGGAGCTTGCGTCGCTCAAAGCGCAGAAGGAGTCTGCCGACGAAAAGGAGAGCGAGCTCAATAACCGTCTTGCGGGATTGAACAAGCTGCTCGCCAACAAGAAGGCAAAGCTCGATTCGGCAGAATCGCTTTACGATGATAACAGCTCACGTTTGCAGGAAACTGAGCAGAGATTGAAGATCCTCAACGACCTTGAACGGTCGATGGATGGCTTCGGCTACAGCGTCAAGCATATACTGACCGCTGCAAAACAGGGCAGGATAAGCGGCGTACACGGCACCGTGGCACAGCTTATCAGGGTCGGACAGGAGTATACCGTTGCGATAGAGACAGCGCTCGGCGGTTCGCTTCAGCATATAGTCGTTGAGAACGAGGACTCTGCCAAGCGCGGCATCAGGCTGCTGAAAGAGGCAAGAGCAGGCCGCGCGACATTTCTGCCGATAACAACGATCAAGGGCTCCAAGCCCAAGACCGTCCCCTCTTCGGAGGAGGGCTATGTTGCGATGGGAAATGAGCTTGTGAGCTGTGACAGCAGATTTCAAAACATCGTGAACGACCTGCTGGGAAAGATCTGCGTGGTCGAGGATCTTGACTATGCGGCTGCGATCGCACGGAAGTATCATTACGGCTTCAGGATAGTGACCCTCGACGGTCAGGTCGTCAATGCAGGCGGTTCCTTTGCGGGAGGAAGCGCTGTCAAGAATACGGGGATACTCTCGCGGAAGAATGAGATAGATAAGCTCGAAAAATCGAAGATAAAGCTTAATGAGGAACACATAAAGCTCAAGGCCGACAGAGAGCGTCTGATTCAGGAGACTGCCAAGTTCGCCGCCGATATCGAGGGCAGCAAGGAGCAGCTGACGGAGCTTTCAAAGGAGCAATTGAAGCTGGGGCTCGATATCGAAAGGGTAGAGGGCTACAGCGCAGAGTGCAGAGCGAAGCTCGATTCTGCCGCAGAGGAGAGCGAGCGCCTTTCGATGAGAGTGACGCTGCTCGATAAGGAGATCGACGAGCTGAATACGATGATCGCCGATAACGACAAGCTTATTATTGATGGCGAGGCTGAGATCGAAAGCTCGCAGAACGAGCTTGAAAGCCTGAAAGCAGGACGCGAGGAGCTGTCCGAAAAGCTTTCGTCACTGAAAATAGACATGATCGAGATAGCCAAGGACAGGGAAGCCTGCACCGCAGCTATAGAGCGTCTGTCTGACAGCATATCGGGCAGCAGCGACGGGAAGGATAAGCTGCTCGGTCAGATAGAGGAAAAGGAAAAGGAGATAGAGGCAAAGAAGGAGGATATCGAGTCCGTCAGGAAAGAGGCTGCCGAGTCGGAGGGCTTGATCGGCGGGATCAAAAACGAGATATCCCACGCACAGCGCGAGCACTTAGAGCTTGAAAACAAGGCCGACCTGATGCGCCGTGACGAGAAGTCAAAGCTCGAGGAAAAGGAAAAGCTTTCCAACGAGGTCAACAGGCTTGAGGAACGTATAAGGTCCTGTGTTTCGGATTATGATAAGCTTGCGGATAAGCTCTGGACAGATCATGAGCTTACGGTATCCGAGGCTGAAAAGGATACTCAGCCTGTTGAGGATATGTCGGCAGCCAATAAGGAGCTTGCCGAGCTTAGAGCGAAGATCAATGCTCTCGGCAGTGTCAACCCCGGGGCTATCGAGGAGTATGCCGAGGTGTCTGAGAGGTATGAGTTCATGAGGAGCCAGCTTGCCGACGTTACCAAGAGCAAGACCGAGCTGGAGGAAATGATAGGCGATCTTACCGAAACGATGAAGGATATGTTTACCGAGACGTTCGAGAAGATCAACAAAAACTTCAAGCAGATCTTCACTGAGCTGTTCGGCGGAGGACACGGCGAGCTGGAGCTTTCAGACCCGGACGATGTGCTCGAATGCGGCATCGAGATAAAGGTCGAGCCCCCCGGGAAGATCGTCAAGAACCTGATGTCGCTCTCGGGCGGCGAGCAGGCATTCGTGGCGGTGTGCATTTATTTCTCGATATTGAAGATCAGCCCCTCGCCCTTCTGTCTGCTTGATGAGATAGAAGCTGCACTGGACGAGAGCAATGTTGTTAAGTATGCGCAGTATCTGCACCGATTTACCGATACGACGCAGTTCATCACCATAACCCACCGCCGCGGCACTATGGAAGAGGCAGATGTGCTCTACGGAGTTACGATGCAGGACAAGGGCATTTCAAAGCTGCTGAAAATGGACCCGGGGCAGACTGTGAATATTGATTTTGAAAAGAAGGAGTGAGGAAGATGGGCTTTTTTGAAAAGCTTAAAGCAGGACTAAGAAAGACCAAGGATTCTATGATGGGCAAGATCGAGCGCCTGCTTCATTCGTTCACCAAGATAGATGAGGACCTGTTCGAGGAGCTGGAGGAAACTCTTATCACCTCGGATATAGGCGTTGTCACGTCAGAGAGGATCTGCGATGAGCTGAGGGACCGCGTAAAGCAGAAGGGCATCACCGACCCGATGCAGGTCAAGGATCTGCTGAAGGATATCATCGCCGATATGCTCGGTGAAGAGGTGCCGCTCGATATGTCAACAGTCCCGTCGGTCATCCTTGTGATAGGCGTAAACGGAGTGGGCAAGACCACAACGATAGGCAAGCTCGCCAATCAGCTGCACAACGACGGAAAGAAGGTCATTGTAGCTGCTGCCGATACCTTCCGTGCTGCGGCGATAGATCAGCTTGAGGTATGGACGCAGCGTGCAGGCGTTGATATCGTAAAGCATAACGAGGGCTCCGACCCCGCTTCGGTGGTGTTCGATGCACTCACTGCCGCAAAGGCAAGAAATGCAGATGTCGTGATCTGCGATACGGCTGGCAGACTGCACAATAAGAAGAATCTTATGCAGGAGCTCAAAAAGATCGCAAGGATCGTTCATCAGCAGGCGGAGGGCTGCTCGCTCGAGGTGCTGCTTGCGCTTGACGCGACTACGGGTCAGAACGCTGTGAATCAGGCAAAGCAGTTCAACGAGGTCGCAGATATCACAGGTATCATACTCACAAAGCTCGACGGCACTGCCAAGGGCGGTATAATCATCAGTATAGTCGATGATCTGAAGGTGCCCGTCAAGCTCGTTACCGTCGGTGAGAAGATCGATGATATACAGCCGTTCAAAACAAGGGATTTTGTAGAGGCACTCTTTGAGTGAACAGCATACAGATCAAGGGAAAGTATAGGAAACAGTTTGGAGAAGGCAGGATATGGATAAGGTATTATTTGTAATAGATATGCAGGAAATATACGCGGGCAGAGGAAGAAATACCGCGAAGTACAACTATGACTGTGAGCGGCTCATAGATGCGGTCAACGAGCGTATCAACGAGTATAAGCCCGAGGAGGTCTTTTATTTCAAGAGCATAGCAAAGGGCCTCGGAGGACTGCTCGGGTCGATGCCGAAGGACGGTACCCATGAGGCGAAGTTCGTGGAAAGGCTGAAGATCGTAGGGAAGAATATCTACGAGAGAAGCAAGCCCGATGTGATGGCTTTGGACGAGGTAGTCGATTTTCTCGGGTCAAGGAACGTCTCTCAGATAGAGGTCGTGGGTGTAGATATCGGCTGCTCCATAGGCCAGACGGTCGTGACCGCTACGAATGAGTATAATATGAATGTGGTGTATAACAGCAATTGCATGGTCTTCCCGACACCCGATAAGTCGCTGAAGATCAGAGAGAAGTTCAAGCGCAACAGAGTTACTCTGCTGTAACGGAGATATGGATATGAAGCTGATAATCGCAAGCAACAACAAGGGTAAAATAAGGGAATACAAGCAGATACTCGAACCGCTCGGTTTTGAGGTCATGTCACAGTCCGAAGCGGGGATAGAGCTTGAAGCAGAGGAGACAGGCACTACCTTTGCCGAGAATTCGGCGATAAAGGCAAGAGCGATCTTCGGTATGACGAGCTGTGCCGTGCTTGCCGATGACAGCGGCCTTGCGGTCGATGCTCTGGGCGGTGAGCCGGGGGTGTATTCAGCAAGATACGGCGGACTTGAAACGTCCGAGGAGCGTTCGCAGCTGGTGCTCAAAAAGCTCAGCGGTGTGCCCGACAGTGACAGGACGGCACATTTTATCTGCAATATTCACCTGATACTCGCTGACGGCAGGGAGGTCACTGCCGAGGGCAGATGCTCGGGACGGATAGGCCGTGAGCCGAGGGGCAGCAACGGCTTCGGCTACGACCCGATATTTATGTACGGCAGCAGGAGCTTTGCAGAGATCTCGGCAGATGAGAAGAACAGACTCTCGCACCGTGCAGCCGCATTGGATAAGCTGAGAGAAAAATTAAAGGAGCTTGATTTGATTTATGATAACACCTAAGCAGAGAGCAGAGCTTAAAGCTCTTGCCAATCCGCTCGAACCTGTTTTTCAGGTAGGAAAGGGCGGCGTGAACGATGCACAGATCGCACAGATAGACGATTATCTGAGAGTGCATGAGCTTGTGAAGATCAAGGTGCTCGACAATTCGCTGTATACCGCCAAGGAAGCAGCAGCCGAGATCGCCGAGAGGATATCCGCAGAGGTGGTGCAGGTCATCGGCTCGAAGGCTATCCTTTACAAACGCAATGAGAAGGAGCCTGTTATAAGGCTCAGAAACAAGTGAGCAGGAGGATAGGGCTTTTCGGCGGCACATTTGACCCTGTGCATCTGGGGCACAGGTATCTTGCCGAAAAAGCATTTGAGGGGGCAGAGCTCGATAAGCTGATAGTTATGCCCGCGAAGATCCCGCCGCACAAGTCGGAGAGCGGTCTGACAACGGGTCAGCAGCGCCTTGATATGTGCAGGCTGGCTTTCAGCGGATTCGGCAGCTGCGAGGTGTCGGACTTCGAGCTTATGCAGAGCGGCAAGAGCTATTCCTGCTATACCGTCAGACGGCTGAGAGAGCTGTATCCCGACGACAGACTGTTTTTTATAATGGGCAGCGACCAGTTTCTCACGTTTGAAAAATGGTACCGTTACAGTGAGATACTCGAAATGACCGATATCATCGCATTTTCAAGAGAAAGCGGTGTTGATGCCCGTCAGCTGAGGGATCATGCACAAAAGCTTTGCGGCGACAGCGGAAAGGTGCTGGTGCTGGAGGCGGAGCCGTTTGAGATCTCATCGACCCGTCTGCGGGAAATGCTCAAAAATAACGAAGATTGCTCTTGCTTTATTGATGAAAAAGTAGTAGAATATATTAAGGCGAATAATTTGTATAGATCCGAGGAAAGTCATTAATGTGTCAGAAGGATAAGAAAAAGTATTCAGATTATAAAAGCTATATCAAGGAAAACCTGTCCAAGAAACGCGCTCAGCATTCGGTCAATGTTGCAGATGCCGCCGTAAGGCTCGCCAAGCTCTACGGTGCCGACGAGGAAAAGGCTTATGTGGCGGGACTGCTGCATGATGTCTGCAAGGAGCTGCCGCCCGAGAAGCAGCTCGAATATGTCCTGCGCTCGCCGCTCGATGTGAGCGAGATAGAGAAAAAGACCGTCGCGCTGTTCCATGCGGTCGCAGGGTCGGTATTCGTGCAGGAGCATTTCGGTATCGACGACCCCGAGATAATCAGGGCTATCAGATACCATACCGTTGCCTGCGGAGATATGGACAAGCTCTCGCAGATAATCTACATAGCCGACCTTATCTCTGAGGACAGGGATTACAAGGACGTGAAGAAGATGCGCAAGTATGCCGAGCAGGGGCTTGAAAAGGCAATGCTCGAGGCGCTCAAATTCTCGATAGCCGATTCTGTCGGCAAAGAAAACACGATACCGCTTTCAACGCTTGAAAGCTATAATTATTTTGTAAAACTTAAAGAGGAGGCATGAGTATGGCTCAGCTCGAAGAGAAACAAATGCTTGAAACTATCATCAGGGCGCTCGATTCCAAGAGGGCGGAGGATATCCGTCTGATCGGCATAAAGGACCTGACTATCGTTGCGGATTATTTCGTTGTCGCAAACGGTACTTCCAATACGCAGACAAAGGCGCTTGCCGATGAGGTGGAATTCCAATTGAAGCAGAAGGGACTGGAACCGACCAGGACCGAGGGATATCAGGACGCGACATGGATCGTCCTCGATTACGGCAGCGTGGTCGTTCATGTGTTCTATAAGGAAACGAGAGATTACTACAAGCTCGAACGTCTGTGGCAGGACGGCGAGCAGGTGGATATCTCCGAATATATCATCAAGGAATAACGGTGAGCAGTATGGGACATTCTGTAAACGGACGAAATCTCTGCGGCATCATCGCAGGGTATATGGTCATAAAATGTATCCTTAACCTGTTTTTGAATTTCGGCTTTTCAAATATCCTTATGCTTGCAGTGTCGGCAGGACTGGGCTTCGGTATGCTGATATCCTTCAAGTATATGAATTATGTAACGGCAGCATTCCTTGCGGTCATGGTGCTGATACACATTAAGGATAACCTCTCGAATATCGGCTTCAATGTGCATCTTGTGTATATCGCGGAGGGTATCGCCGATCTTTTCTGTGCCTTCCAGCTTGTTGTAAACAAGGATATAAGAGAGTTTTTTAATCACGGCTGAAGGAGGTCGTAATGTGGAGGACAGGGATATTACTGTTGAAGAGCAGCGGGAGCTTGAGTGTTTTTTCAGATACAAGAACAGTGTAAGGCATCAGTATTATAAGTAATC
>CAMOFU010000002.1 GCA_946613705.1 uncultured Clostridia bacterium | reverse complement strand
AGGCATAGGGCTTGCCCGTTACTGCATTGATGATCTCATCGAGCCTGTAGCCTATAGCGATCTTGGTAGCGACCTTAGCGATCGGGTAGCCCGTAGCCTTGGAAGCCAGTGCCGACGAACGCGACACACGGGGATTTACCTCGATGACGGCATACTCAAAGCTGTCGGGATTAAGTGCGAACTGGCAGTTGCAGCCGCCCTCGACCTCGAGCGCATCGACTATCCTGATAGCCGCGGTGCGCAGCATCTGGAACTCCTTGTCCGCGAGAGTAACGCAGGGAGCGACAACGATAGAATCGCCCGTATGCACGCCGACGGGGTCAACGTTCTCCATCGAGCAGATGGTGATGACATTGCCTGCCGAGTCACGCATTACCTCGAACTCGATCTCCTTCCAGCCCGAAACACACTTCTCTACCAGCACCTGAGTGATAGGCGAGAGATAGAGGCCGTTCCTGGTGATCTCGCGCAGCTCCTCCTCATTATGGACGATGCCGCCGCCCGTGCCGCCGAGCGTGAATGCGGGGCGGATAATGAGCGGATAGCCCACGCCCTCGCTGTCGGCAAACCTGACAGCGTCCTCGACCGTATTAACGACCGTCGAGGGGATACACGGCTGACCTATAGCCTCCATAGTATCCTTGAACATCTGTCTGTCCTCAGCCTTGTCTATGGTGAGGGGCTTCGCGCCGAGCAGCTTCACACCGTACTCATCGAGGAAGCCCGACTTTGCGAGCTGCATCGAAAGAGTAAGGCCTGTCTGTCCGCCGAGGGTGGAAAGCACGCTGTCGGGGCGCTCCTTCTTGATAACTCTCTTTACAGTTTCAAGTGTGAGCGGCTCTATATAGATCTTATCCGCCATAGCCTTATCGGTCATTATAGTAGCAGGATTGGAGTTGATGAGTATGACCTCAAGCCCTTCCTCTTTAAGTGCGCGGCAGGCCTGTGTGCCTGCGTAGTCGAACTCGGCAGCCTGTCCTATAACTATAGGGCCCGAGCCGATAACGAGAACGCGCTTGATATCTTTATTCAGCGGCATAATTTACACTCCCTTCCTGTTTGCATCTATCATATCCATGAACCTGTCGAACAAGAACCCGGGGTCCTTGGGGCCGCCGCAGGCTTCGGGGTGGAACTGGACCGAGAATGCCTTCTCGTTGATATACTTCACACCCTCGCAGGTACCGTCGTTGGTATTCACAAACGACACCTTTGCGTAATCGCCGAGCGAATCGTTGACTACCGCATAGCCGTGGTTCTGGCTGGTGATGTAAACTCTGCCCGTCTCGGTATCGGTAACAGGCTGATTTGCACCTCGGTGGCCGTATTTGAGCTTTTCGGTCTTAGCGCCGTGAGCCAGTGCATAAAGCTGATGCCCGAGGCAGATCGCAAAGGTCGGGATATTCTTGTCTATCAGCTTTTTCAGCTCGGCGATCACCGCTGTATTATCGGCGGGATCCCCGGGGCCGTTGGAGAGCATGATACCGTCGGGAGCAAGCTCAAGCACTCTCTCTGCGGGAGTGCTCGCGGGCAGCACAGTGACCTCGCAGCCGCGCTTTACGAGCTGGCGGGCGATGCTCCTCTTCGTGCCGAAGTCATAGAGCACTACTCTGCGCTTGGTCTCGCCCTCGGCGGGGATAACATACTCCTTCTCGCAGGTGGTGTTCTCGACCGCATCGACGATCCTGTAGCTTTTCAGCTCGTCAAAGCTGAAGCCCGAGCCCTCGCAGACGATCTTGCCGTTCATAACGCCCGACTCGCGGACGATCTTCGTAAGCTGTCTTGTATCTATGCCGTACAGACCTACGATGTTATTCTCCTTTAAAAAAGTGTCAAGATCACCCTCGCAACGGAAATTGCTGGGCTCCTGACACCATTCTCTGACAATATAAGCTTTTACCTGCGGACGGCTGCTCTGAAAGTCGTCTTTCATAACACCGTAGTTTCCGATAAGAGGAAATGTCTGAACAACGATCTGGCCGTAATAGCTCGGATCGGTGAGCGTTTCAACATATCCTGTCATCGACGTGGTAAACACGATCTCGCCGACGGCTTCTCCCGAAGCGCCGAAGCTCTTGCCCTCAAAGATCGTGCCGTTTTCAAGAATCAAGTACGCTTTCTGCACTTATAACTCCTCCTTACATATTTTTATCTTTACTATTATAGCACAACAATTCTGTTTTGTAAAGTGGAAATTATGTTAATTTTCTATATTTTTGTAATTTTGTGACCGCAGCTCGGCTGATGCCGTAAAAGCGCGGGTCTGCGCGGTATGGCAGCCTGCGCCTACCGTTTGTCACTCCTTCCTGTCACGAGCTGGCCCGCCATGCCCGTCAGAGCGCCCGCCACGCAGCCCGAGAGCAGCAAAAACGGCAGGTACGCGATCACGGTCCTCGTCTGCATCAGCACGACCGCTGCGGCAGTCTGTCCGATATTATGCAGCACGGCTCCGAGCACGCTGCACACCCAGATATGCTTCCTGTCTATCACGCGGCGCAGCAGCAGCATACCCGCAAGGCAGAGCAGTCCGCCCGCGAGGCTGTAGGCAAGCGACATGAGATTGCCCGCGATGAGCGCCCCCAGCAGCACCCTCACGACCACGAGCATCGCAGTCTCCCCTGCCGAGAAGCTGTAGACCGCATAAACGGTGACGATATTGGCGAGCCCGAGCTTCATTCCCGGGATCGGCGCAAGCGTGGGCAGCTGCAGCTCGACGGTAAATATTATCAGCGCCAGCGCCGTGAGCATTGCCAGCCGTGTAAGTCTTTTAACGTCCATTGCTCACCCCACTGCCGCATCGACCCGACTGTCGGCGAACTCTATCACGAGCCTGTTCGGCAGGCAGACTATCGGGATATCAGTTGTCAGC
This sequence comes from uncultured Clostridia bacterium, assembly GCA_946613705.1. Lineage (GTDB taxonomy): Bacteria > Bacillota > Clostridia > Oscillospirales > Ruminococcaceae > FB2012. The sequence goes on along the minus strand of CAMOFU010000002.1, from coordinate 28,421 downwards.
CAGCCCGTATGTATGCAGACCTTGTCGGGGCAGTCGGCTTCGAGCATACGGATGCGCCCGTCCTTGATCTCGAGCACGTTTCTGCGCCCCTCGAACTCCACCGTCATCGTCTTGTCCTCGGTGACCGAAAGATCGAGCACGAACAGCTCTTTGCCGTCCTGCACGATACGCACGGCCGAGCGGGCGGGCTTAGTCAGTATCAGCACGCACCATACCGCTGATGCAGCGAATATCACGGCACAGACGGCCATCCAGAATCTCTGCGATCTGATAAGCTTCATTCCGCCACCGTCATCTTTATCCCGTAGTGATCGCCGTCGAGCGCGAAGCTGTCCTTCAGCCCCGCAGATATCACCAGCTCGCCGCTGTCGGTAACTATAACATACTCAAAGCCGCCCTCGCGCTTCCAGTAATCGTAAGCCTTATCCGCGCCCATAACGAACAGCGAGGTCGAGAGCGCATCGCACATTCTGCCCTCCTCGCCGACGACCGTTACCGATGCTATCCCGCTCTCGGCAGGCGCACCTGTTTTGGGGTCGATGATATGATGATAGGTCTTGCCGTCCTGCTCAAAGAAGCGCTCGTAACCGCCCGAGGTGACGACAGCCTTATCCTCGACCGAAACGGTGCCTATCAGCCCCTCGCCGACGGGGTCGCGTATGCCGATCTTCCACTCGCTGCCGTCGGGCTTCAAGCCGATAGTCTGCACATTGCCGCCGAGGTCGAGTATCGCCGACCTCACGCCCTTTTCCTCGAGCAGCTTTGCGGCGATATCGGCAGCGCAGCCCTTTGCGACAGCGCCGAGGTCGATCATCATACCGTCGGGGACGGTGAGCCTGCCGCCCTCTGCGCTGACCTTTGAAGCGCCTGTTTTGCCGAGCGCCTGCGATATCTCGGCAGCATCGGGCACCCTGTAGTCCCCCGTCGTGAAGCCCCAAAGCCTCAGCACAGGCAGCAGCGTGATATCCAGAGCGCCGTCGGTGCGGCTGTTCATTTCGAGCGCGAACCTGACAAGCTCCTCGGTATCGGCAGTGATCTCCACCGACGCACCCGCCGAATGATCTGCCTTGTATATCGGGCTTTCGCTGTCGGTCGCGGACCATTCCTTTTCAAGCTCCTGCAATCTGCTGCTCACCTCAGAGAGCGCCGCATCTGCGTACTCCCCGTAGGCGGTAACGGTCATATAAGTATCCATGCAGAACAGCGAGCGCGAATACTTCTCGTTCTGCTTATCCTCGGGATAGCTCCCGCAGGCACACAACATCGCCGCCGCTGTCGGCAGGCACAAAAGCTTTTTCATACAGACCACCCTTCACAATGCACAGCACAGAGACTTGTTTGTGTAATTTGTAATTTGTAATTTTGTGATTTCCGCTCTCCTGCGGCTCTCAGAAAAGATAGCTGAGTATATCCTTCTCGGAGGGCGCGATCTCGAAATGCACCTCGGGGAATTTATCCGAGAGCACGCTGCGCATATACTCGCAGAAGATCTCCTCGGTATGATAATGCCCCGCGTCGATGACCATAACACCTGCGTTGTATGCATCTATGAAAACATTGTGCTTAACATCGCCCGTGATAAGGCAGTCAACATTCTTGGCGATAACATCGGGCAGGAAGCTGCCGCCGCTTCCCGAGACTACAGCTGTCCTGTTGATCTCGCCGCCCATATTGTTATAGCGCACGCAGGTGGTGCCGAGGGCGGACTGTATCCTTGTAACGAGCCGCTCGGGGGTCATGTTGGCGCACTCGCAGATATATCCCATAGGCACACCGTTCTCCACGCGCAGCGGCTCGGTAGGTATGAGCCCGAGCTTTTCGCAGAGGATATCGTTGAGCTTGGCGCTGTCGAAGCTGGTATGAGCCGAGATCACACTTATGCCGTCAAACGCGAGCCTGCCCGCCACCGACTTGAAGCTTATCTGCTTGATAGGGTCAAAGATCACGGGGTGATGAGTGATTATCAGCTGTGCGCCCAGCTGCTCGGCATCGCGGACAACGTCGCTCGTAGCGTCGAGCGCTATAAGTGCAGCCTTGACCTCATCGCCGTTCCAGCCGATATTGATGCCGCTGTTGTCGTAGCTCTCCTGGTTCTCAAACGGAGCTATCTTATCAATGTAACTATAAATATCCTTGACTGTTGTCATATTAGTCACCTCTGTGTAAATGTTGTTTCATATCCTCATTATGATCTGTAAAAACGCATCACATCAGCCTTCCCCGCTGCCGTCTTCACCGTCTTTACCGTCTTCATCGTCTTCGTCGTCTTCGTCATCATCGCTGTTTTTCGGTCTGTGCAGCAGAAAATGGCTGCAAAGCTCGACCGTTCCCGTAAATGCCGCAAAGCAGAGCATAGCGATCAGCAGGCTGACATTGAAGCTGCCGCCCAGCATCTCAAAATTGCCGCCGCCCTTGAACAGCTTCGCAAAGATCAGCATTATCACGAGCGGTGCCGCCGCGCAGGATATCCACCTTTGCAGCCGTGTGAACCTCCTCGGGGCGACCTTATAGACGATCAGCTGCACTGCCATCGCCGCGCACAGCCCTATAGCATACGAAGCATCGCCGCCCGAGCTGAGCGTTATCAGCAGTGCGGCTATGTAAAGCCCCCAGACGGCTCCAAACGCAGCAAGGGCCATCACCGCACAAAGCAGTATCCTCCTGACCGTTCCGCCGTTCATATGCCTATCCCCCGATCCTCTCTCTGAGCTCTCTTGCCGCCGCAAGGTACCTCTGCGCAGTCACGGCCTTGTCGGGCGACCTCATAAGTCCCCTGCCTGCTGTTTCGAGCCGCTGCGCCTGTCTTTGCAGATACGCTCTGCCGTCCTCCGTGCTGCCGTCTGTCAGTCCGCCGTAGAGGTATGCAAGGCTGCACTCCCCTCTCTGTCTGCCGCCGACATACACCGCCTGCATCACGGAATAAACGAACCTGCCCTCTGTGCAGGGCAGCTCCCTCGTGACCTCGAAGCCGTTGTCCCAGAGGTACTGCCGCAGGTGATCCCACTTTGTCATCGGCTGGAGCACGAGGTTGACCCTCTCGGTGCGTATCCAGTCGGCACGGCTGATTATATCCGCGATCAGCTCGCCGCCCATTCCCGCGATGACAACATCGGTGATGCCCTCGCTCGGCACGCAGTCGAGCCCGTCGGACAGGCAGGTGCTTATCCTGTCCTCAAGCCCTGCCCTGCGGATATTCTCTTTTGCGCTCCCGAGCGGCTTCTCGTTGATATCGCAGGCAACAGCCGTCCCGCATATCCCCTGCTGCACGAGATACACCGCCAGATGCCCGTGGTCTGTCCCGACATCCGCCGCCCTGCCATCGGGTCTTCCCGAGCAGAGCGCTGCGCAGGCAAGCAGTCGTTTATCGTTCAAAGCACATCTCCCCAAAAGCTTCAGCTATAAAAATACAAAATAAAAACAATACATAAAAAATATGCTGCCGCTTCAACAACGGCAGCGCGGCCGGATCAGCCGTTGATATGAGCGTTGATAGTTTTTGCCAGCTGGTCGGCATCAACGCCGTGTACCATGCAGGCCTCCTCGAGTGTCTCCCCTCTTGAAGCGGGGCAGTAGAGGCAGTGCATACCCATCTCCATAAAATACTGCGCGGTAGTCTCGTCATGATCGAGTATCTCACCGATTATCGTATCCTTAGTAACTTCAAATGCCATTTTGAAAGCTCCTTTCATTTTCAAAAAGTAAACCTGATTTGTATATATATTATAACCCATTTTTATCAAAAATGCAAGCCCATTACAGGATTTGGCTTTGCGGACTGTCATAAATTAACGCATTGTTTACACTTTCGTATAAAAGGCATACAAACAAAAAAGCTCTGCAAGGCGAACCGTGCAGAGCATTTTCAGCGTATTGGATATTTTACGAATACCGCGCCTATACTGCGGGGAGATCAGCCCTCGTTCTGCTTGAGCTGTGCAAAGCACTCGCTGCAATATACAGGTCTGTCCTCTCTCGGTCTGAAGGGGATCCTTGCAACATTTCCGCAGTTTGCACAGGTAGCTTCATACATCTGTCTGCCCTCTCTGGACGCATTCTTTCTTGCATCACGGCAGGCCTTGCAGCGCTGCGGCTCATTCACAAAGCCCTTCTCGGCATAAAACTCCTGCTCACCTGCTGTGAACACGAACTCATTACCGCAGTCCTTACATACTAATGTCTTGTCCTCGTACATATTTTTTACCTCGCTAAAATATTTTTGTTTGCACCCGCAGGGCTCACACCTGCATCTTTGTCTGATTGAAAACAACGCTCTGCTATTGAGCTACAGTGCCATATTATTTCAGGACATTGCTGAGCTTCCTGCGCATTCTCTGCACCGCATTATCCACCGCCTTGACGGTTATCCCGAGCCTTGCCGCTATCACCTGATAAGGCACGCCCGAAATATACAGCCTGAAAACGCTCAGCTCCAGAGCCGAGAGCGCACCCTCGATCTTCTTATAGAGCTCATCGAGACCCTCACGCTCGAGCACGATATTCTCGGGGATAAACGCGGCATCGTCCGCCTGTTCGAGATCGTCCGTAAGCTCGTCATGATCTGTGCTGACGCGCTTATAAACGTTTATCATACGGTTGACGACGCAGTGATGCGCAAACGTAGCAAAGGCGGCGCCCCGCTCGGGCGAAAACCTCCTGACGGCATCGAGCAGAGCCATAAAGCCCTCCTGCGCGAGATCGTCATTCATAGTGCCCTTAAAGGACTCAGCCTTTTTTCTGATAGACGGTGTAAATCTGGCGATAAGCTCCGCGGCAGCGCTCTCATCATTCTTTCTGCAAAGCTCGACCAGCTCCTCATCGGAAAGCTGTACAACGCTGCGGACATTCTTTGCCATAAAAACCATCCTATCATCTGTCCATGATACAAATATATAATATCACTACAAAATTAAAAAGTCAAGCTTTGCTTAAAAAAAAGTTAATAAAGTAGAAATATTTGTATCATTTTACAACTTTGCTGCACCTATAATAGTTATTTTGACGAATAATAGTACTGTGTCATTCAATAAGCCGCGCTTATACATACAGACTGTTTTCGTACCGAGCAGCAAAAAATAAACAAAGGACAAATTTCTCTGTCCTTTGTTCACTTTTTTTCATAATTCTATAGTATTGCAAATTCCCTTCTTCCGCGCTCAAAGATATCGCCGCCGAAGCAGTCATTTGCAACGATCAACGGAAAATCACGGACATAAAGCCGTTTCACAGACTCGCAGCCGAGGTCTTCAAACGCGATGACCTCGCAGCTTTCTATGCAATTGCAGGCAAGCGCACCCGCACCGCCTACAGCGCACAGATACACGGCCTTATTCCTCACGATAGCGTCCCTTACTTCCTGCGAACGCTCACCCTTGCCTATCATACCGCCGAGCCCCATGTCAAGCAGCTTTGGCGCGAACCTGTCCATTCTGCCCGAAGTAGTTGGCCCGCAGGAGCCGATAGGCTTCCCCTCGGGGGCGGGGGTAGGGCCCGCATAATAGATCACGGCATTCTCGATCGGGTACGGAAGCTCCTTCCCCTCGGAGATAAGCTGCATGATACGCTTATGCGCGGCATCTCTCGAGGTATACACCGTTCCCGAGAGCAATATTTTCATGCCGACCTCGAGCTCCTCAGCTCTTGCCTTGAGCTCGGCGGCATCAATTTTCAGCAGTGACATCAATCCTCGACGAGGTCAAGACCCTCATCAATAAGGTCTCTTGCGGTATTAGCGGAGCCGATAGACGCACCGAACAGATCGTTCAGCGAAGAGATGACCTGAGTGATATTCTCGTTGAGCGTAGTATACTGTGTCCTTACCTGCTCTCTCAGATCGGCAGACTTAGCTCTGATGATACCTGCCTCGGCAGTAGCATCGTCGATCATCTTCTTAGCCTCTGCCTCTGCATTGGAGGTCGTAGTCTGAGCCTCTGCATAAGCAGCGCCCTTGACCTGATCTGCCTCGCTCCTTGCGGCAGCGGTCATAGCCTCGGCACTTGCCTTAGCGGTCTCGAGCGTTCTCGAAGCCTCAGCCTGAGCGTTGGAAACGGTAGTCTCGGCCTGATTATTCGCATCGTCAATGATCTGGTTAGCCTGAGCCTCAGCCTCATCGGTCATCTGCTGGGCAGCCTTCTTAGCCTCGGTAACTACCCTGTTAGCGGTGTTCTGAGCCTCGATAAACACATTTCCGAGGTCAAACGCAGGAGAAGCGGCAGCAGCGCTGCTCGCATTCTTCTCAGCCTGTTCGAGCTTTTCCTTCAGATCCTCGATCTCATTTTTCTGATTGTCTATCTCAGCATTTTTCTCAGCGATCTGCTGCTCATAGTCAGCGATCTGCACCTTCATGGTATCGGTGGAAGCCATCAGCTCTGCGACCTTGTTCTTAGCCTCCTCGACCTTCTTCTCGAGCTCTGCCTTGCCCTCGAAATCGCCCGAGGGAGCAGCATTCTCGTTAGCCTCGAGATTTGCGATCGTCTCTGCCTGATCCTTGACCTTCTGCTCGAGGTTATAGATCTTGGAATTCAGATCATCAACGTAAGCCAGAACGTCACCCTTATCAAATCCGCCCATACGGACGGTTCTGAGAAACATATTATTAGCCATTACAAATTACCTCCAGTAAGACAATATCTTAGTGTTATTATACAATATTTTAATAAATATTTCAACTGATTTAACAGGATTTCTAAAACTTCATATAAATCTACAAATTTCAGCCTGAATTTTTGTACACTTTCACAGCACGATACTATACAACATTCAAACAACGTAAGGGACGAACACATCCCTGTCCGTCCCTTACAGCAAGCCTGTCGGCTTTAAGATCAGTCTTTATTACTTGGTCTTGAAGATATTGAAGATATCGTCGTAATAGTCAGGGTTATCGGCAGCCTTTACGCCCGCCTTATGTCTTGCCTCTGCATCAGCCTTGGCATCTGCTGCGTCCGAAGACGAATAGTTGGAGGAGAAGCTTGATCTTCTGGTATTGTCGGCAGCTACCGCGGCATCATCGAAATCCGCAGCGATAACGGTAACATATACCTCATCGTTAGCGTTCTCGTCGTAGCCGTTGCCGAAGATGATCTCAGCGTCCTCATCGACCGCCTCGGTGATCGCATTTGTCAGCTCGTCGATCTCATCGACCACGATATCCTCGCTCATCGTGATATTTACGAGCAGTCTCTTAGCGCCCTTGATCGAGGTCTCGAGCAGATCGCTTGAGATGACCTGAGAAACAACGTCCTGCACCTTATCCTTGCCTGTGCCGTGACCCTTAGCCATATGAGCGAAGCCCGCGTTCTTGATGATCGTGGTGATATCCGCGAAATCAACATTTATATCGTCATGTCTTGTAATGATCTCTGCGATAGAGATAACGTCGTCCTTGAGCACCTCATCGGCAAGAGCATAGCTCTGGCGCATCGTAAGCTTCTGACCGTTCGAGAGCAGGTTCTGGTTGGGGATAACGATAAGCGCATCCACATGAGCGAGCATAGCAGCTATGCCCTTCTCCGCCTTCTCCATCTTCTTGGCACCCTCGAACTTGAAGGGCTTGGTAACTACCGCAACGGTGAGCTTGTCCATCTCCTGAGCGATCTGGGCAACAACGGGAGCAGCGCCCGTGCCTGTTCCGCCGCCCATGCCTGCGGTGATGAACACCATATCGGCATCCTTGATGACCTCAGAGATCTCTTCCTTGCTTTCCTGAGCGGAAGCCTCACCTATCTCGGGCTTAGCGCCTGCGCCGAGGCCGTGGGTAAGCTTTGCGCCTATCTGTATCTTTCCCGAAGCCTTGGAATTTTTGAGCGCCTGGATATCGGTATTTATAGCTATGTATTCAACATTGCCCGTAATGCCCTGTGTAGCGATACAGTTAAGAGCGTTTCCGCCGCCGCCGCCGACACCTATTACCTTGATCCTTGCTCCCTCAACGGGTGCTTCAACATACTCATAAGACATATACTTTTCCTCCTGTATTTTGATTTCGACCCAAAATTTTTACATCTATATTCCCTGCACAAAGCAGCGATCATATCTCATCATAGATACATAATTATTTTAGCACATTCGTCCCGAAAAGTAAAGAATGTAGGCGCAGACCGTGTCAAAATTTCAGCAAATAAATAAAAACAGGTACAAAAATTTGGATATATTGTACATATTACACAATTCGTTCTGTCAGGTCTGCCAGCCTGTATAGCCCTCGGCGGCGGTCGTCTGCTCGGGGAGCGCGGTCGTCTGCTCGGGGAGCGCGGGTGTCTCCTCTGTCTGAGCCTCGGCAGGCTGTGTGACAGTCTCCGTCTGCTGCGGGATATCCGTCTGAGCCGACAAGCTTCCGCCCGCCCCTTTGAGCTTCGCGGCGGCATCCTTCGGCAGCGCCGAAACTCCGCTGATAGCGCCGTTATAGATCAGCACGCCGTCAAAGGTATCGCTTATCTTATCCTCCAGCACCCTTTTCAGGCAGAGCAGCTTATACTCGAGGTCATACGAGCTGCCGACCCGCAGCTCTACCCTGTCGTCATATTTCAGCACTATATCGGTACGCTCGGTGATATCTATTCCCGTGACATTTCTCAGTCCCGAGGAATGTATCGCATCTATCAGCTGCATCAGCACCTTTGCCTTCAGCTCGTCCTCGGACTCGAGCTCGGTCATCAGCAGCTCCTTCTTCACCTCTCTGTCGGGGTCGTCCTCATCGGGCTCGGTATCCTTCAGCTGAAAGCCCGTTACGAGCGGCAGTGTCGGGTCGTGCTCATAGTTATCCGCCTCGAGTATCTTCCCCGACTCTGCGACCACGCAGTATCTTCCGCCGTGCTCGATATCGCAGCACTTGCTCTCCTCAACGATGCTGATGCTCATTGAATGGGGATACTTCTTTGTCACAGACACGCTCTTGATATACGGCAGCGTATCGGTCAGGCGCTTTTCGATGACGGAAGTATTCGCCCTTATCAGGTTAGCTCCCGACTCGACGCCCCCCGCAGCGATCACCTGTTCATTCGAGTACAGGCTCAGCCCGCTGACCTCGACCTGTTCAAGATCGAACAGAAAGCAAAGGCTTATCACCAGTCCGAGCGTAGTAAAAAAAGCGACCGCCAGTGCGCAGTAGGTCATCAGGTTGCTGCGCCTTTTCCTGCGCTGCACCCTGACCTTTCTGCCGTTTATAACCTTGTATTCGTCATTGGCCTGACTTTTTACGATATCCTTCATTTTCAGCTTTCCTTTACTGATCTTGATCTGTATGCAAAACGGCGCACAAGCGCACCGTTCAGCTTGATCTCGTTATATCCGCGCCGAGAGCGGAGAGGCACCTTTCAAGCTCCTCATAGCCGCGGTCTATATACTTCACTCCGCCGAGCTCGGTAGTACCCTCGGCGGCAAGTGCGGCGACCGCAAGCGCTGCACCGCCCCTGAGATCGGCGGCCTGGACCTTGGCACCGTAGAGCCTGTTCACGCCGTCTATCACGGCGACTCTGCCCTCTGTCTTTATCTGCGCACCCATTCTCACCAGCTCATCGACATGGCGGAAGCGGTTCTCAAAGATATTCTCCACCACGATGCTCGTGCCCCTTGCGAGGGCAAGCGCCGCCATAGTGGTCGCCTGAGCATCTGTCGGGAAACCCGGGTAGGGCATCGTCCTGACCGTTCCGACTGCGGCAAGCGGTCTGTTTCTTGTGATAAACAGTCTGTCGGAGTATGCATACACCCCGCAGCCCATCTGCTCGAACACGGGTATCACCGCGCCGATATCCTGCGGTCTTGCGCCCCTGATGCTCAGCTCTCCGCCCGTAACGGCAGCTGCCGACATCAGCGTGCAGACTGCGATCCTGTCGGGCATGACCGTATACTCACAGCCGCGAAGCTGTGATACGCCCTCTATTATAATAGTATCGCTGCCCGCCCCCGATATCTTAGCACCGCAGCGGACAAGGTATCCCGCAAGGTCGGCGATCTCGGGCTCACGGGCGGCATTAGTGATAACGGTAGTCCCTTGTGCGAGCACAGCCGCGAGCATCACGTTCTCGGTAGCCCCGACCGACGGGAACGAGAGCTGTATCCCCGCACCCCTCAGCCCGCCCGCGCAGCAGCAGCGCAGCATTCCGTGCGTTTCGGTTATAGCGGCACCCATTTTGCGCAGAGCCGCCAAATGCAGATCTATCGGTCTCGGTCCCAGCTCACAGCCCCCGGGGAAGGACAGATAGCACTCCCCCGTCCTGCCGAGCAGTGCTCCGAGGAAAACGATCGAGGAGCGCATCTCCCTCATCAGCTCATCGGGAACGCAGCAGCCGCAGGGATCGTCTGCCCTGACAGTCACGGTATTGCCGAGCACCCTGCACTCACAGCCGAGACAGCCGAGTATGCGGCAGGCGGCGTAAACATCGCTCAGTCGGGGACAGTTATACAGCACCGTCTCGCCCCTTGCGAGCAGTGCGGCGGCAAGCAGCGGCAGAGCGCTGTTTTTGGCACCCTGAGCGTCCACCTCGCCGCGAATACGTTTCCCGCCCTCTATGATAAACTTCTGCATGACCCTCTCCCCTTCTGCGCACAAGCAAGCATGATCTGTAAAGCAGCACATCCGCACGCCTTACGTCTTATTCTATGCAGCTGCGGGGAAAGGGGTGAAACCGTGTATCAGTTCAGGTGGAACTCCAGCGCATCGGACACGGGGATCAACGCGGGCACAACGGGTATCGGCAGGGGGCCGAGCTTTTTCCACATACCGCTGGTCTTGAGCACAAGGCTTGTCATAGCCTCCCCGAGCTGCTCGTCCGACAGCTCGGAGACATTTATCAGCACCTCTGCCGTAACTGTAGTCACCTTGAACGGCGAGAGCTCTATCTTGCCCTCGGGCACGGTGACAGCCACGAACTTGTCCTTATAGGTCGGGTCGCACTTGAAGATCGAAAAGCCGTCGGCGACCACCTTGAAGGGCGAGTAATTGCTGATATCTATACCCACGGTACATACCCTGTAATTGCCTGCCCGTTCAGAGGTCATATTGTCGATATTATACACCATCGCATCGGCGAGCAGTGTTTCCTTGACGCCGGAAACGTTCTGTGTCTCGAAGATGTTCCTGTTGGTAGCGCTGCCCTCGTCGGTCGAGGTGCATATCGGCGGCAGGAAGGTCATCACTACGACCAGCACCGCTGCCGCGATTATCGCTATCCTCTTGACCAGCCAGCTTGCCACATACTTCTTGCCGACCTTGACGCTCTTGGTGGGCTTATAGCGTTCCTTGAGCGCCTTCTGCTCCTCGAGATAGACATCGAGCTCGTCCTTTTCGTCCTCCTCGACGCGCTCGGGCAGCTTGACGGGTGTGGCTGTGTCAAAGTTCGCCCGCATGACGTTTGTAAAGTCATCTATCCCGCTCTCGAGATGCACACGGCGTGAATTGACGTGTCCGCCTTCAAGACTGTTGATCTTATCCTTATCAGGCAGGCTGATCGGATCCATTGAATTCAGATCTGACTTTCTTCGCATTGATATCTCCCTATTCCTTATTATACATACACAGACCGTATCACTTTACAATAAGCGGCTTTACAGTCTCGTATATCCTGTCGTTTGTATCGCTGATATAGAGCGCGGCGGCATTTCTGGAAAGCTCTGCCATGCGCTCGGGCTCGGCAGTCAGCTCTGCCACCTTGTCGATAACGGTATTCTCGCCGAGCGTCTTTTCCTCAAACACGAATCCCGCGCCCGCGTTTTGCAGCACCATACCGTTGTGGTACTGATGATTTTCCGCGACCATCGGTGACGGGATAAGGATAGACCCCCTGCCCACCGCCTCGATCTCGGTAAGGGTGCTGGCTCCGCAGCGGGATATAACGAGGTCGCAGGCTGCAAGAGACAGCGGCATATTCACATACTCGCCGACCATCAGCCGCTTGTTGCCTCTGACCTTCACGCCCTCAGCCTCGAGCCGCCCGATATAGTCCTTGTAATCCTGATAGGTACCGTAGGAGTGGATATGGCAGATCTCCCGCCCCGTATCCTGATACCATTTCAGCAGCCTTGCCACATTGTCGTTGATAGTCTTCGAGCCGAGGCTCCCGCCCGCCGAAAGTATAACTATATCGTTATCCGAAAAGCCCAGCTCGCGCCGCGCCTCCGCCTTGCTCCTGCGCTCAAAGGCTCTGCGCACGGGCAGCCCCGTTACCACAGCCTTTTCCATAACGGCAGCATCAAGGTTCTTTGTCTCCTTAACGGTGAGCATTATCTTATCGACGTGCTTGCTCAGCAGCTTGGTCGTAACGCCCGCAAAGGCATTAGCCTCGTGGATAGCGGTCTTTATACCCATTTTCGCAGCCTTGTAAACTATCGGTCCCGAGACATAGCCGCCCGTACCGACAACAAGGTCGGGCTTGAAGTCCTTGATTATCTGCCCCGCACGTCTGCCCGAATGGATCAGATAATGCGCAGCCTTGAAATTGCGCCTGATATTCTCGCCGCTCAGCCGCCGCTGAAAGCCCTCTATCCTGATCGGCTCGAAGCGGTAGCCCGCCTCGGGGACGATCTTCGCTTCAAGCTTATCGGGGTTGCCCGCAAAGCAGAACTCCGCATCGGGGTGATGCTCCTTGATTATCTCGGCGATCGCCATAGCGGGATTGATATGCCCCGCCGTGCCGCCGCCCGCAAGTAAAACTCTAAGCATAATGCACTCTCTATCTGTCCGATATTTCGGACTGTTGATGATTATTGTATATCAGCCGTTCTCACTTTCGGGTATTCGACTGCCGCGATATGCTGAGCAGTATACCCATCTCTGCAAGCTGTATCATCAGCGCCGTTCCGCCGTAGCTGAAAAACGGCAGCGAGATGCCCGTATTCGGGAAGGCGTTGCTCGCGACCGCGATATTCAGCAGTGCCTGAACACCTATCTGAGTTGTGATGCCCGCAGCGAGCAGCATACCGAAGCGGTCCTTCGAGCGGGTAGCGATATAGTAGCCGCGGAATATGAACATCACGAAAAGCAGTATCACCGCCAGCGCCCCGACGAATCCCAGCTCCTCGCAGACGACCGAGAAAACGAAGTCGTTCTGCGATTCGGGGAGGTAGAGATATTTCTGCCTTGACTCTCCGAAGCCGAGCCCGAACATTCCGCCCGAGCCGATCGCAATAAGCGAATTATAGGTCTGCAAGGTCTTGTTGCTCGGGTCCGAGAGCGGGTCGCGCCAGCTCTGGATACGGTCGGTGATATAGCCGAAATCGCCCGCAACGAAGACCTTATATCCCACCAGTGCTGCGCCCGCAAGGAACGCGATGCCGATGAACGCGAAGAAATGCTTCTTCGGCATACCGCTCACGAACATCATCGTAACGCCGATTATACCCACCAGCAGCACCGCAGACATATGCCTTTGCAGCACGAGCACCAATGCCACGAAGAGAAGTATCACCGCGAACGGCAGAGTCGAATACTTCCACTTGTCGAACTTCTGGAAGTTGGTCGCCATGATATACGCGAAGATCACGATAACGGCGACTTTAAGTATCTCCGACGGCTGGAGCTGGAAAAAGCCGAAGTCGAGCCAGCGCGTAGCGTCGGCAGTTGAGGTGCCGATGAACGTAGTAATGAACGTGAGCAGATAGCTCAGCACAAAGAACGCCCACGCGACGTATGTATTTTGCAGAAAATGGTAATCGAGGAAGGACACGATGACCATTGCCACGAGCCCTATCCCTGCGGATTTTATCTGCTTTACGACGTACACATACCCGTCGCCGTCAACAGCGAGGGCTCTTGCATAGCTTGCCGAGAACATCATCACGATGCCGAAGACCAGCAGCACGAGTATCAGCAGGCAGAACGGCTTATCAAGATCGGTCTTGATGAAGCGGAAGTTTATGCCTTTTCTTGCCTGACCCGCCTTCGGCTTCACCGCAGGCTGCTCCGCAGCCTCACCGCCCGCATTATATGCATTCGCATTATATTCAGCCAAGCTCCCGACCTCCTTAATAGTTGGGTATCAGAACATTCCGAGCATACAGCGCGAACAGCACCGAGACTGCCGCACCGATAAGGCTCATCACGAAAAATACAAGTATCACGGCATACTCCCCGTATCCGCGCGCTCTCAGAAAAGAATGCAGAGGCCGCTTGGTATCAACGGGGGCACCGCCCTCTTCTCTGCCGCCCGAATGCCGCAGCCGCATGAAATGCACCGCCGCCCAGACGGTATCGAAAAGCTGCGGGAGCGCCGCAGTTATCAGCAGCAGCTCAAGCTTCGAGAGCATCACCGCCGCCGCAAATGCAGCCCCCGCGAAATAAGCCCCGCTCGTTCCCGAGATCAGCTTTGAGGGCGGCAGCGTCCACATTAGCATACCTATGCAGGCGCAGGCGGATATATTCGCGGCAGTGCTCCCCGCGGGCATGGTACACACCCCGCAGCAGATGCCGACCGTCAGCAGTGACAGTCCGCCGCTGACCTCATTCAGTCCGCCGACGAAGTCCCGTTCCCTGCCGCCGAAGCAGAAATGCAGCTTGAAGCAGTTGACGCACAGCGTCATCGCCAGCGCCATGAGCGGATAATACGTCCACCCGAACTCGATATACCCGAGCCCGAACGGCAGCAGCACAGCGGTTTCCCCCCGCCCGCCGAACACAGCGAGCCCGAGCAGCAAAAACAGGCTTGCCGCAAACAGGTACAGCTGCCTTACCACAGCGGGCAGACCTGCGGGCTGTGACCTGAAATATTTCAGCCTGTCATCTGCCGCACCCGCACATACAATTATTATAACATAAACTCCCGCGAAAATCAAGCCCCCGCGGGAATTTACTGCACTGTTAGTCACTCTCAGATCTGCAATGGCAGCGAGCGGGAAAAACCACACGGCAAAAGCCGCAGCTGCGACTGCCCCGCCCATAGCGGGCTCCGAGCCGTCGGCGCGGGTGCGCCTGCCTATCCGCCATTCGAGCCTGCCCGTCCTGCGGGAGCGGAGCAGCGGCACCGAGATCAGCCCCAACAGAAATACCGTTGCTGTTTCGAGCAGCAGCGGTATTATCAGCGTCATTAGCTCACCTGTGAGCGCAGACATTATTTGTCACCCTTTTCAAGTGCCTCAACGACCTCTTCGAGCTTCATGCCGCGGCTGCCCTTGAACAGCACCGCATCGCCCTCGCGGACGAATGTCTTCAAGGCGGCGGCAAGCTCCTCCCTGCTGTCGAAATGGCGGCAGGCCTCGCGGTCCATGCCCTTCCTTACAGCGCCGTCGATATAGCAGACGGAATTCTCACCGAAGCAGAACAGCGCATCTGCCTTTGCGGCGGCGGTATACTCGCCCACCTGCCTGTGATATGTCCTCGTGTTCTTGCCGAGCTCGAGCATATCAGCCAGCACACAGATCCTTCGTCCGCCCTCGCCGAGCTCTGCCTGTGCGAGCACCGAGAGCGCAGCCTTCATCGAATCGGGCGCGGCATTGTAGCAGTCCACAACAAAGGTCATACCGCCGACCCTGCGGATATTCTGCCGCAGTCCCTCGGGGCGGTAATCCGCAAGCCCTGCGGCGCACTCTGCGGGGTCGATGCCGAGCGTGACACCTACCGTAAAGGCAGCCAGCGCGTTGCGCACATTATGCTCACCCGGGACGTTGAGCACTGCGGGGTACTTGCCGCCCTTATAGTTCACGGTGAAAGCCGTCCCGCCGTTTTCGGCACGGACATTAGAGGCATACACCGCGCAGTCCTTCTTTTTGAGCGAATAGTACACGATCTCGCGCAGACCGTGCATATCGACCGATGCCAGCAGCTTGTCGTCGCGGTTAAGTATCAGCGGCGCACTGCCCGACGCACCGTCGAGTATCTCGAGCTTTGCCTTGAGTATATTCTCCTGCGAGCCGAGGTTCTCGATATGCGACACACCTATATTCGTGATAACGCAGATATTCGGAGCCGAGCACATAGACAGGCGGGACATCTCGCCCGCATGGTTCATGCCCATCTCGATGACCGCAGCCTCTGTCTCATCGTCCAGACGGAACAGCGTTGCGGGCATTCCGACCTCATTGTTGAGATTGCCCTGCGTCTTGACCGTCCTGAACCTCCGCGCCAGAACGCAGTATATCATATCCTTCGTGGTGGTCTTGCCCACGCTGCCCGTGATGCCCACCAGCGGGATATCGAACTTCATTCTGTAATAATGAGCCAGATCTCTCAGCGCCTTGTCGGTGCTGTCAACGATTATGCACTTCGCGCCGTCCACCTGTCTTTCGGTGATAACAGCCTCTGCACCGAGCTTCATTGCCTCGGCAGCAAAATCGTGTCCGTCAAAGTTCGCACCCTTCAGCGCGATAAACACCGAACCCGCTGTGATCTTTCTCGTATCTGTCGAGACAGTATCTATCATCATATCGGCGGGATAGCCGAAGCTGCCCCCGACTGCCGACACTATCTCGGCAAGGCTCATCTTTTTCATGACGTGTTCCCCTTTTCTTCGGCAGACGGCACATAGACAGACTTGCTGTCATGGACAGCTATGGTGTCATAGACCTCTGCGCTGTCTGTTCAGCACTCGGCGAGCGCCTCTGCAACGACCTCGCGCTCATCGAAGTGTATCTTCACACCGCCCGCAAGTATCTGATAATCCTCATGCCCCTTACCTGCGAGCACGATGATATCGTTCTTCTCTGCATTTTTGACCGCCCAGTGTATCGCCTCTCTGCGGTCGGTTATCTTAACATACGGGGTGCTCTCCCCGTCAAGGCCTTTAAGTATATCCCCGATTATATCCTCGGGATCCTCATTTCTCGGATTATCCGAGGTAACTATCAGGAAATCCGCATTCTCGGCAGCTGCCTTAGCCATGAGCGGGCGCTTTGTGGCATCGCGGTTGCCGCCGCAGCCGAACAGGCACTTTACCTTGCCCTGCGCACTCGACTTGATCGCGGAAAGCACGTTCACGAGCGCATCGGGGGTATGGGCATAGTCGCAGATAACGGTGAAGTCCCTGCCCGTGGGCACGACCTCTGCCCTGCCGCGCACGCCCTGCATCTTGTTGAGCTCTCTGATGACCTTCTCCGCCTTGAAGCCCAGCGTCTCGCAGCAGGCGATAACAGCCAGCGAGTTCGACACATTGAACAGCCCCGGCATCTTGAAATCGACATTGTGCTTTGCCTTGCCGTCGCAGTAAACATACTTTACGCCGCTTGCCGAAAGGAGTATATCCTCGGCATAGAAATCCGCCTTTACCTCGGCAGAATAGGTGTTCGAGGGTATCGTGATCTCCTCGAGGTAGCGCCTGCCGTAGAAATCGTCAACATTTATTATAGCCCTTGCCGACACATCGAACAGCAGCTTCTTTGCCTGATAATAGTTCTCCATGCTGCCGTGTACGTCAAGGTGATCCTGCGTGAGATTGGTGAAGATGCCGACCGCGAACTCGCACGGCCCCATTCTCTTCTGCTCGAGCCCCTGCGACGATGCCTCCATGATAACATACTCGCAGCCCGCATCTGCCATTCTGCGGAACAGCTCGAACAGCTCATAGGGCTCGGGAGTGGTGCGCTGAGTTTCGAGCACGGTATCCATTATCTCATTCTGACAGGTGCCTATGAGCCCTACCTTGCACCCGAAGCTGTCCAGCACCTTTTTCATAACGGTGGTGATCGTGGTCTTGCCGTTGGTGCCCGTCACGCCGATGAGCTTCAGGCTCTTCTGCGGATCGCCGAAATACCTTGCGCAGAGTTCGGGGTAGGCGGCTCTTGTGTCCTTGACGATGATCTGGTTGTCAAGCCCGAGGTCGTGCTCGCACACGATCACCGAAGCGCCCTTTTCCACCATTTCCGCCGCTGCGCTGTGCCCGTCGAAGGTATTGCCCTTGATGCACACGAACATAAAGCCCTGCGGCATCTCGCGGCGGGTATCGGAGGTAACGTCGCTTATCTCGCGGTCTTCAAGCGAGGTAACGGCTATTCCTTTTATCAGATCATACAGCTTCATATCTATTCCTTCTCTCTTGTATTTCCTGCGGGGATATCCTTACTGCGACGCTGCGCCGCCGCCCGAGAATGTGACCGAAACGGCTGTCCCCTCGGGGATAACGGTCTCGGGCGCATAGCTCTGGTCGCCCTCCGCCTTAGCGTCCTCCGCATCGGCGTTGTTGCCCAGCACGGTAAGGTTAAGGCCTATACCCTCCAGAGCCTTCTTCGCCTCGTCCTTCGTGAGCCCCTGCAAGTTCGGCACCTGTACCAGTTTTTCGGTCATGCCCTCCTCGGTATACAGCATCACGTTCGAGCCCTTTTCGACGTTCCCGCCGTTCGGCACCTGCTTCACGACAGTCTCGCCCTTGCCCTGCACGGTATATTTCAGACCCATTTCATCAAGGGTCTTCTTTGCGTTGTCAACAGGCGAATATTCCATATTCGGAACGCTCACCTGCAAGCTTTCGAGCTCATCCTCGCTGTACTGCGGGAAGTAGCCCATATACGGGAGTATCTCGCTCATCATCTCAACGCACACGGGCGCTGCGATCTCGGAGCCGTAGAACTCCCCGCCCGTCGGGTGGTCGATCATCACAAGCATTATCACCTGCGGGTCATCCGCGGGAGCGAACGCGCAGTAGGAGCCGACGTAGGTGTTGCCCGTCGAATCCTCGTCTAACTTCTGCGAGGTGCCCGACTTTCCGCCTATGTGGTAGCCCTTGACATAGCAGTTCGTTTCGGGCTCGGTGTTCACCACATATTCGAGTATCTTGCGCATCTCTGCCGACACGCCGTCCGAGATCACCTGCCGCTTCACCTCGGGCTCAACGTCCTTAATGACGTTGCCCTTCGGGTCGATGACCTTATCGACCACCTGCGGGGTCAGCAGATAGCCGCCGTTCACCGCAGCCGAGAAGGCGGTTATCATCTGTATCGGGGTTATCTTGTTCGACTGACCGAAGCTGCATACCGAAAGGTCCACAAGGCTCATATTATCAGCCGTGTGGAAGATCGAATCCGCCTCGCCCGGGAGGTCTATCCCCGTCTTCTCGGTAAAGCCGTAGGACTTGAAGAACTTATAGAAGCTCTCGACTCCGAGCCGCTGACCTATCTGCACGAACGCGGGGTTGCACGAATGCACCATCGCATCGTAGAGGTTCTGCTGCCCGTGGTCGGTGAACGACCAGCAGTGTATCAGCGTATCAGCCACCTGTATCTGAGTATTGCAGGAGAAGGTGTCCTCCAGCGTTATCGCCTGCTGCTCCAGTGCCGACGAGCCCGTTATCACCTTGAATACCGACCCGGGGTTATAAAGCTCGGACACTGCCTTGTTCTTCCACTGCTCGCTCCACGAATCGAGCCTGAGCTTTTCGTACTCCTTCGAGTTCTCGTCGAGCGCCGCAAGCTTTGCCGCCGCCGCATCGTCGGTGATATCGGCGGGGTTGTTGGGGTCGTAGCTGTAATTGGTCGCCATAGCGAGCACCGCGCCCGTGTTCGGGTCCATCACGATGCCGCAGGCGCGGTCGTGCGGTTTGGTCTTCTTGACTGCCTTGTCAAGCGCCTTTTCGAGCTGATACTGTATATTCACATCAATATTAAGTATCAGCGAATTGCCGTCCTGGGCTTCATACGACTGCCTGTAGCGGTAAGGTATCTCTGTACCGTCGCGGGCGGTGGCGGTGATGACTCTGCCGTCGATGCCGCGCAGCACATCGTCATAATATGCCTCGAGCCCGTATATGCCGTCGCCGTCGAAGCTCATATGCCCTATCACATTAGCGGCGAGCGCACCCTGCGGATAGAAGCGCTTGGTCGCAGGCTCACACCTGATACCGTCGAGCCCCTCCTCCGAGAGATACTCCTCGACCTTCTGTGCGACGGTCTTCTCCACATTCTTCTTGATTATCTCGTACTGCGACTTTCTGTTGGTGCAGCAGCTGCGCACCTTCTCGGGCTCCACGCCCAGCGTCGCGGAAAGGAACTCCACCAGCTCGGAAAGCGCCTGATCCGAGGGCTTGGTGCTGTCCAGCTTCTCTTTATACTCTTTGAGCTTATCCTTATCGTTCTCGTCCTCGATCAGCTCTTTCAGCTCTTCGATCTTCTTATCGTTCGCGGACAGGAAATCGTCCCACAGCATAACAGGGTCGGCATACACATTATACACCGTAGCGCTCTGTGCCAGCACCTGCCCGTTGGTATCAAAGATCGTCCCTCGTGAAGCGGGGGTGACGGTGCTCCTCACCTGCTGCGAGTTCGCCAGCTCCTGCCACTTATCGGCCTCAGTGACCGACACTCTGAATATCTGCACGACTATGACAGCCACCAGCAGCATCACAGCCGCGACCACGCTCCTCGTCAGCCGATTGGTCATCAGCTTAGTCGGAACATCGGCCTCGGAGGGCTTCTGATACAGCTTCAGCCCGAGAGTATTCGCAATATTACGAAACAGCTTCATTTAATTTCATAACCTCTAATCAATGATCGGTGCGGCAGCCGCGCCGCATACCGCTTTGCACCGCAGGAGCAGCGCCCCCGCCAGTACTATGATATTTCACTGTGCGCCGATATATTCCAGCACGCCCTGGAACCACTTCTTTATGCTCACGAAGATGTTATCGTCCTCGGGCGCTGCGGCCTCCGCCACATTCGGCTTCGGCACCTCGACGTACTCTATCTGATATTTTTCAAGCTTTTTCAATCCCAGCACATTCTCCGCATAAGCCTCTGCCTGAGTGAGCCCGTTCTTCTGCGCAAGCTCTGTCTCCAGCGCGACGTTCTCGCTTTGCAGCCTTGCAAGCTTCGTCTCCAGCTCGCTCTGCTGTGTATACAGGCTCGAAAGCTCCACTCTGCCGTAAATAAGGTAGCACAGCAGCGCCAGTGCAGCAGCAGCCGCGGTAAAATACCTTATAATGCTCACCGTCCGCCTTGCAGGCCTCGGTGCGCGCGGTGTTTCCGCGACAGTCTCGGTCTTTTCCTCCGAAACGCTCTCGGGCTCATCATATTCATATGCCAGATTATGAGAATTCATCTCTGCCATTTCACATCACTTCCGAAATTTTTTCCATGCCTTTATATCTTCTCGACTGCCCTGAGCCTTGCGCTGCGGCTGCGGTTATTCTCCGCAAGCTCCCGCTCCGAGGGCTCGACGGGCTTCCTCGTTATTATCCTGCCCCGCGGCTTTCTCCCGCATACACACACGGGGAAATCGGGCGGGCAGATGCACCCCTCCGCAAAGCTGCGGAAGCGCTGCTTCACGAGCCTGTCCTCGAGCGAATGGAAGGTTATCACCGCAAGCCTCCCGCCGCTGCGAAGGCAGTCAAACGCTTCATCGAGCGCCCTGTCGAGGTGCCCGAGCTCGTTGTTCACTTCTATCCTGATCGCCTGAAAGGTCTTCTTGCAGGGGTTTTTCTCCCGCCTGACCCTCTGCGGCACAGAGCTTTTGATTATCTCGGCAAGCTCAAAGGTCGTCTCTATCGGTGCCTTCTCCCTTGCCCTGACGATATTTGCGGCGATGCTCCTTGCGAATTTCTCCTCGCCGTACTCAAATATTATCTTAGCGAGCCGCTCGCCGTCGTATTCGTTCACAACATCCCTTGCCGACATACCCTCGCCGCTCATCCTCATATCGAGCGGCGCGTCCTGATGATAGGAAAAGCCGCGCTCGCCGTTATCAAGCTGATAGCTTGACACGCCCAGATCGAGCAGCACGCCGTCCACAGCGTCCACCCCCAGCTCACCGAGCACTCTTCTTATCTCGGAATAATTCGCCGAAACGACCTGTGCGGGCAGCCCTGCGAGCCTTTGCGAAGCGACCTTCACCGCCTCGGGGTCACGGTCAAGGGCAATGAGCCTGCCTCGTTCGGGGTCAAGCTGCTGCGCTATCCTGCGCGAATGCCCCGCCCCGCCCGCGGTACCGTCAACATATATCCCGTCGGGCTTTATGCCGAGCAGCCCGATGCTCTCCTCGAGCATAACGGGATAATGCCTGAATTCCATTAAAAATCAAGTCCCTCCAGAGCGTCCATGAGCGCACCCATATCAACGCTGTCATTGAAGCTGTCCCACTTCTCCTTATCCCAGATCTCGCACCTGTCGGACACTCCCGTCACGACCACCTCTTTATCGAGGCTTGCGAGCCTTCTCAGGTTCGGCGGGATCAGTATCCTGCCCTGCTTATCGGCCTCGACCTCATTGGCATTAGCCATGAACACGCGCTGGAAATCCCTTGCCTGTGCCATAGGCAGGCGGCTGATCTTAGCGGCGCGGCGGTCGAAATCCTCTTTTGAATAAACGAACAGGCAGCCGTCGCTCCCTCTTGTGACGATGAATCTTTCGCCGATGATCTCGCGCAGCTTTGCGGGAAAGGTCATTCTCCCCTTCGCGTCCATAGACTGATAGAACGTGCCCTTGAGCACTACAGTCTCATTTACATCAGCCAAAGCCATCACCTCCAAGCAAGCAAAATAAGGACTTGCGGCAGGCAATGCGGGATAAGGCGACCGTTCAGGGAACGATCACCACTTTTTCGCACTTTTTGCCACCGCAGTCTTATTATACACCACTTTTCGGGAAAATGCAACAGCTATTTTTATATTTTTTTAACATCAAGCGCAGATGATGCGATCAACGGGCTGAAAAAGCAGCCGATAAAGGTCGGATTTTTGTAATAAAACGCGAAAATATTTTAACCTAATTGTAATTTGTAAATAAAATATTAATTCGCGGCGGTGTTCGTATTATTACAGACAAATTACTGTTCCTTCAGACCGCAGATCGGGATCGGCTCTTGCTTAATACATATTATAACACAATATATTGTATAGGTCAACCGTTTTTCCGAAAATAAACACAATTTTACAAAGCGTTTTCAATGCTGGCTGATTTTTTGTACTCGTTGAACAACTTCCCGCCATATTAAGCCGAATACCGACATCGGATTTTTGGTTATATGTTTTAAATATTACAAATCGGAGACAGCGTTTCACTTTGTAAATTTTCAATTAACGTGCTGACGGTTACAAAACAAATTAACACTGCTCGGTCCCTGCCGCACAAACATAAAAAAACGCCCGCACTTAACGTGCGGACGGCAAAAAGGCTTTAAATCAGATCTGTCAGCGGCAGAACTTCTCAACATAGTTATCAATGCAGTTCTGCACGATCTCCTTTGCGGCAGCAGCGTCGCGGACATCGTCGATGACAGTGTCCTTATCCTCGAGCTGCTTATAGACCGTGAAAAAGTGTGACATCTCGTCGAAGATGTGTTTCGGCAGGCTGGCGATATCGGTGTAGACATTGTAATTCGGGTCGTTGACGGGAATGCAGATGATCTTCTCGTCGTTCGCGCCGTTGTCAAGCATCAGGATAACACCGATCGGGCGGCACTGCACCAGCGAGAGCGGTTCGAGCGTCTCCGAGCAGAGCACCAGCACGTCGAGCGGGTCGCCGTCGTCGGCATATGTACGCGGGATAAAGCCGTAGTTCGCGGGGTAGTGCGTCGAGGTGTAGAGGATCCTGTCCATGCGCAGCAAGCCCGTTTCCTTGTCAAGCTCGTACTTGATCTTCGAGCCCTTGGGTATCTCTATGACTGCCGTGAACAGGTCGCGGTGTATATGCTTCGGTGAGATATCATGCCAAATATTCATAGTTATTCCTCCTAATTTCCGATCTTTGAACAATAAGCCGATCGTCAGATCTCCCGCGTTTCCGCGAGGTACATTCCTTCATTTGCGAGGATCTCGGGGATATCACAGCAGCTCTCTCCCTCCGACTCGACCGCCATCGACACACCGCCGCACTCTCTTGAAAAGCGCTCCCACGGTGTGACAAGCTTTTTCACCTTACGCGCTCCAAGCTCAGACAGCAGTCCATCAAACCGCGCATTTTCGCTGTATATCTGCACCTGCTGGTAATCGGACACATAGATCTCCTCGTCGCTGCTGTTTGAACCGAACCCGAACCGCGTCAGTCCGTCGTTTATCAGCAGCCCGCCCCAGCGCTTGATTATCGCCTGAGAAACAGGCTCGGTGCAGCCGTCAAGATAATAGACTTTACAGTGCAGCGGATCGGACTTCGAGTGCCGCAGCTCCTTCTCCTCGTCCTCGGTGCAGGGCAGCTCTATGAAAAAGAAATGCGGCTCGGGCAGCAGCTTCACGCCCCCGACAAGCAGCGGCTCGATCAGCTCCGCCGAGATGATCGAATCATAGCACTGCCCCTCTTTCACGAATGCAGACTCAACGCCTTCGAGCAGCGAGCTGTCAAGCTCCACGCCTTGAATGATCTGAAAGCTCATTTTGTTGCACGCTGAGTAAGGATCGTCACCATTTCGCCGACGTCCTTCATGCCGCTCACCTCGCCCATCGAGAAGCGCATACCGAACTCCTTTTCAACGGCAGCGATGAGCGTGATATGCTCGATCGAATCCCAGTCGTCGATGTCATCGGCGGTGGTATCCTCATAGAGCGTGATGCCGTCGTCGTCGAAAACGTCGCGGAAAACCTCTTCCAGTCTGTCAAATGCCTGATCTCTTGTCATGGTAAAAACTTCCTTTCGCTTTAAATATATGATATTAAGTTTACGATTTGCATTGCATTATACAGCGATCTGTCCGCCGCGCACCTGCTCACTCCGAGAGCCTTCTCACAAGCTCCTCATCGGGGGTGACATACAGCGTGCGGTTGTTCGTGAATATCACCATACCCGGCTTTGCGCCCGCGGGCTTCTTGACGAACCTTATCAGCGTATAGTCAACAGGGACCTGCGCCGAGGTGCGCGCCTTGGAGTGATATGCCGCTATGACAGCCGCCTCTGTCAGCGTCCGCTCGGGGGGCTGCTCGCCGCGGCAGGATATGACCGTATGCGAGCCCGTTATATCCTTCGTGTGCAGCCATATGTCCGATTTTTCGGACTCTTTGCAGGTCAGGCGGTCGTTCTGCTTGTTGTTTCGCCCGACCCTGATCTCAAACCCGTCGGAGGACATGAACCTCAGCGGCGGGCGGTTCTTCTGCGGCTTGCCCTTCGCCTTGCCGCGCCTGATATAGCCCTGCTCGGCAAGCTCCTCGCGCAGCTCTGCGATATCGCTCTCGCCCTGCGCCCTTGTCAGCGCATCGAACACCGAGTCGATATACCGCAGCTCCTCCTCGCCCTGCGCGATAAGGCCGTGCAGCTTTTTCTCGGCGGTATCAGCCTTGCGGTACTCCTTATAATAGCGCTGGGCATTCTGCGAGGGTGTGAGCCTCGGCTCCAGCGGGATAGTCACGCTCGGGCTGCCCTCCTCGTAATAATCCTCCACGACCGCCTCTGCCGCGCCCTTTTCGAGCCGATAGAGGTTCGCCATTATCAGGTCGCCGTACTTTTTCCACCGCCCGCGGTCGGCGCAGTCGCGCAGCTCGAGCCTCTGGTTCGCGGTCCTGCGCGTGATGCGCTCGGAGGTGTTCACCAGCAGCCTGAACAGGTCGTTTGCCTTCTGCTTCATTCGCGCGGTGCGGTCGCGCTCGGAAAAATAGCGGTCGAGCGTTTCGCAAGCCGAACCGACCTCCGAGGTTATCATCAGCGCCCCGTACTGGTGGATATCTGTAAAGCAAAAGTCCTTGAACTGCCCGTCCTTGGTGCGTATTATCGTATATCTGCTGCTTCCCTCGGCAAGCTCGGCAGCGGTCTTTTTAAGATAGAAGGCAAGGCGATCGCACTCATCGTCGGTAAGCTCGGCGGCTGTGAGCTCTCTGCCGCGCCCCGTATAGAACTCCGCCTCTCTCGCAAACACGGGCGAGATGCCCTCCATCACCGCCATAAGCGCCTTTGGCAGCTTCATGCCGCTCATGCTCCGAGCACGCTCTGCGATCTCGCGCGGGTCATCGTCAAGCAGCGAGAGCCGCGGCTCCTTGGGCGGGAGAGTATACTCCATACCGGGCAGCACGGGCCGCACCTGCGACATATCCTGCCCGACCCGCTTGATGCAGTCGATTATCCGCCCGTTCCCGCCGATGAGGATAAGGTTCGAGTGCCGCCCCATTATCTCTATCGCAAGGGTAAGCCTACAGCTGTCGCCCATCTCGTCGGTCGCGTCGAAGTCGAAATACAGTATGCGTTCGAGCCCGTCCTGACGTATATCTGTGAGCTTGCCGCCCGAAAGCTGCTTGCGCATCAGCATACAGAACATCGGCGGCACCTTGGGGTTCTCGATATCCGCTCTTGTGGCATGGACCCTTGCGGTGCCCGCACCCGTGTTGAAGAGCAGCCTGAACGCCCCGTCGCGCGTGCGCATCGTCACGAGCAGCTCCTCGCGGGACGGCTGGTGTATCTTATCGACCCTGCCCCCCACGAGCGGCATAAGCTCTTTTCTGACCTGATTCAAAAATACTCCGTCGAGTGCCATGACTGTTCTCCTTCAAATGAATATGCGCGGCTGCTCAGTTTACCTTTATAACGTGGTTCTTGTTTTCATACCCGCTTATGTCAAGCTCCCAGACCGTGCTGCCGTCCTCTGCCGCCGAAACTGCCGAAAAGCCGAGAGTATCGGGGTAGAAGTCCTTCACCATCTTGTTCTTCGCGGTGGGCAGATAGCGCCCGATCAGCTTGGTGTAGCCCGCCGCCTTAGCCTGAGCGACAAATCCGTCGAGCATCGCAAGCTCCATATCGCGCTTGAGCACGCGGCAGCTCATCAGCCAGAGGATTATATCCAGCACCTCCTCGCCCGTTACGGGGTGCTTTCCGCGCTGACCGACAGCCACCGATACAACGCCGTTGTCACCGAACTTGTCCAGCAGCTTGCCGTACTGGGTGACGTGGTCGATAGATGCGGCGAACTGCGCCATCTGCTCCTGTGTGCAGCGCAGCGTGGTAAGGTTGAACTGGTTGCTCTTGTTCGTGAGCTGAGCGATACGCGCAAGGTAAACATCGGGGAAGGGGCCGATCTCTGCGGTCATTTCAAGGCTGAGCAGATAATCGGTGTAGCTGGCAAATTTTGCCTGCGCCTGTGCCCGCTGAATGTTGGCCTTGTACATCTCGCCGCGCTTGAGGTCGTCCTCCGAAAGCGTCGTGACCTCGAAATACTGCGAGCGGTCGAGCACGCGGATATAGTCTGTGACCTCGCCTATCTCGGGCACCGAGCAGGGGGTCTGCTGGCGGACGATCTCGCGCTCGGCGGGGTTATCGTCGGCAAACACGATCGCGTCGGGCATGATATTCAGCTCCTGCGCGGTGTTTTCGAGGTTGATGCTCTTGGGCTCCCAGTTGGCCTTGATTATCGTAAAGTCATCGGGCTTTACAGCGCCCTCGGGATGGTTCAGACCTGCCAGCGCATTCTCCTCCTCATTCTTCGAGCAGACGGTGAGGATAATGCCGAGGTCCTTGTGAGCCTTAACATACTGCTGGAACTCATAGAATGCCTGAGAAGTGCCTGTTTCCTGCCCTATCTCGAGGTTCTCGGCACCGTCGTCGCCGACTATGCCGCCCCACATCGTATTGTCAAGGTCTACAGCTATACACTTCTTGTTCTTGCCGAACACCGATCTGATTATAGCGTTCAGCTGGAAAGCAAGCGGCGGCACAGCATCGAGCGACATCGCATACTTGAACATATACCAGTATTTAGTATCCGCCCATTTTTCAAGCCCGATATTAGCCGAGAGCCAGTTGATATCGTTTATGAAGAAGCCCTCGTGAGACTGAGCATAGGCATATATCTTATCGTTCAGACGGGTGACGAAATTCGAGAGCCCGTGAACATCGTAAGCATCGCGGCTGCCGAGCAGACGGAAAAACGGCAGCTCGAAGTTGTTCTGTATGATCGGGCAGTGGAACCTTTCAAGCGCCTGCCACATCTGTTCGAGCCGTGCATAGCGCTCGTCGAGCGCCGCTGTGATCTCCTCGGGGGACATACGCACGGTCGGAGTGAAATCAACGTTGCGGACGGTGGTATGGATATAGATGATATCGGGCGCGAAGCTGTCCAGCTCGGGGCTGCCGAACACGGCATCCTGCCAATACTGCTTGTACTCCGACTCATAGAACTCGGGCTCTATGCCCGAATCGAGCAGGAACAGCTCCAGCGCGGCAATAACGTCGCTGGTCGTCGAGCCGCCGAGGACTGCGATCTTTTTCTTTATCCTCGGTCTGCCGTCGGCAAGCAGTGTACGCTTTATTGATTTTTTCTTTTTCAGTATCCATTCACTGTCAAAGGGATATTCAAGCTCTTTCATTTTGTTTTATGCCTCCAATTCAATTTCAAATACCAAATCTCATATAAACACCCTTACCTTTTATTGTAACAGATATCCCGCAATAAAGCAAGGGGGTCAAGGCGAAAATTTTAAACTCAGATTAGATTCGCCGATAAACAAAAAAGCTCCATAGCCAAAGCTATGGAGCGATCTGGAGGCGCCAGCCGGATTTGAACCGGCGATCAAGGTGTTGCAGACCTACGCCTTACCACTTGGCTATAGCGCCGATTTGGAGCGGATTACGAGGCTCGAACTCGCTACCTCCACCTTGGCAAGGTGGCG
>CAMOFU010000001.1 GCA_946613705.1 uncultured Clostridia bacterium | reverse complement strand
CATGACGGCGCGGCTGATGCAGCTCGGGCCCGACTGCATAGACGATCTTATCGCGATGCTCTCGCTTTACAGACCCGGGCCGATGGATTCGATACCGACGTATATACGCAACCGCGCCGACCCGAGACTGGTGACCTACAAGCACCCGCTGCTCAAGGGGATACTGCAAAGCACCTATGGGTGCATAATCTATCAGGAGCAGGTAATGGAGATATTCCGCACGCTGGCGGGGTATTCGTTCGGGCGTGCCGATCTGGTAAGGCGGGCTATGGCGAAGAAGAACCATGCGATGCTTGAAAACGAACGGCGGGCATTTATCCACGGAGAAGCGGGGCAGTGCGAGGGCTGCATCGCGCGGGGAGTGCCCGAGAGGACGGCAAACGAGATCTTTGACGATATGACCTCGTTCGCTTCGTATGCGTTCAACAAGTCGCACGCGGCGGCATATGCGAATATATCATATCAGACGGCTTATCTGAAATACTACTTTTACAAGGAATATATGTCGGCGCTGATGTCGGTGACGATGTATGACGGGGCGGACAAGCTCACGGCATACCTCAACGATTGCAGGCGCTCGGGAGTCAAGATACTGCCGCTGGATATAAACAGGAGCGGCGGGGAGTTCGCTGCCGAGGAGGACGGGATAAGGTTCTCGCTGCTGGCGGTGAAGAGCCTCGGTGCGAGCGCTGTGGGGGCGATAGTCCGCGAGCGGGAGAGAGGCGGCAGCTTCCGCGACCTGAGAGACTTCTGCAAGAGAGTCTCGGGGCGGGAGGTGTCGGCTAAGGGCGTGGAGCAGCTCATTAAGAGCGGTGCGCTGGACTCGCTCGGCAACAACCGACGCGAGATGCTGAGCGCCTACGAACGGCTGATGTCGGCGGCGAGCCACGAGCAGAGAGAGAACATCGAGGGGCAGCTGGATTTCTTCGGAATGGGTGCGGCGCAGCCTGTGAACGTGCCGATCGACAGGCTGGAGGAATACCCGCGGCATATGCTGCTCGAATATGAGCGCGAGGCTGTCGGTATGTATCTGACGGGTCATCCGCTGGACGGGATATCGGCAGCGGCAGCGGCAAGCGGGTGCATGAGCATAGCGGATATACTTTCGGGCTGCGACAGCGGTCGGCTGCGGGACGGCGGCAAGGCGGCTGCGGCGGTGATGGTGACCGAGGTCAAGAGAAACAAGACCAAGCGCGGAGACATGATGTGCTTTGCGCAGTGCGAGGACAAGACGGGCAGCATGGAGCTGGTGATCTTTCCGAACCTGTACTCGGCAGTGTCGTCGGCGGTGAGAGAGGGCGCTGTGATATATGCGCAGGGGAAGCTCTCGCTGCGGGACGAGGAGCAGCCGAAGCTGCTGGCGGACATGATCGAGACGGGAGATACCTTTGCGGCGAGGAGCATGAGGAGAGATATCTGCGTGCGGCTGGACTCGCGGGACACCGAGAGGGTGAACGCGGTGAAGGCTGCGGCGGCGGGCATTGCGGCAGAGAGCGGCAATGCGCTGAAAATATACTTTTCGGACAAGAGGATAATGACCGCTCTGAAGACCGTTAAGCACATTGCGGTGACGGAGGGGTCGCTGGAGGCGCTCACCGCTGCGGCGGGAGCGGGCAACGTGAGATTTTTATGATATTTGATATTTGATAATTGATAATTGGGACAGAGAGGTAACCGATGGAACCGAGAGATTATATCGTTGAGATGATAGACGGAGATTATGCTCATCTGAAAGACCTTGCTTCGGGTGAGGAGCTGCTGATAGCGCGGGCTCTGCTGCCCGAGGAGGCAGACGAGGGAGTGAAGCTGCATTACGAGATGCTGACCTACACGGTGATCGGGTGAGCAGCCGAGCTGATAGATAAAAAATAATAGATAAAAGATAAAAGAAACGGATAGATTGGAGCTGGAATATGTCAGTTGAAATTACCCGCAGCAGATGCGGAAAGGGTATAGCCCTGACAAAGATATATGACGGGAAGTTCAAGTCGTTTTCGGCAGGGATAAGGATGACGGTGCCTATGGACGCGGTGAATGTGCCGTTGTATATGCTGGCGACGGATATCATCACCACCTCGAACAAAAAGTATCCCGCGAAGGAGGAGCTGTCAAAGGCGCTGCTGGAGCTGTATGATGCTTCGATAGGCTCGGGAGCTTCAAGGATAGGAGACCACTGTGTGCTGGAGGTGAGCCTGAACTGCATCTGCGACAGGTATACCATTGACGGCGAGAGGGTCGCGGAAAAGGCAGCGGGAGTGCTTATGGACTGCCTGCTCGAGCCGTATCTCGAGAACGGGGCGTTCTGCGAGAAATATTTCCGCCTCTGCCGTGATGAGTATGTTGACGATATCAACACCATAATCAACAGCAAGCGCAGGTATGCGGGAATGCTTTCCAAGAAGCTGATATTCGAGGGCGAGCTGTCTGCGATAACGGCATATGATTATCTTGATACGCTGAATGCCGCCGATCCCGCTGTAGTTACCGAGGCATACAGAAGGCTGCTTAAAACGGCTTATATCGACATCTATGTTTCGGGCGGGGAGTGCGATGACGGTGTTATCGGTCTGATCGCGGACAGGCTGAAGGCTTTGGAGCGGAAAGAGATGGAGCAGCCCGAGTACAGCTCCGTCTCGCCGCTGAAGCAGGAGGTCAAGAGGTGCGAGATAACTGCCGAGGCTAAACAGACGCAGCTGATAATGGCATATAAGACGGAAAACTACAATGAGTATGCATCGAAGCTGTTCGGGCTGATGTTCGGCGGGTCACCTACCTCGAAGCTGTTTATGAACGTGCGCGAAAAGCAGTCGCTGTGCTACAGTGTCAGCGCGGTCATCTCCGAAGTGAAGAGCACGCTTACCGTTACGGCGGGGATAGATCATGCCAGTCTCGGACAGGTCGAGGAGGCTGTGGCGGAGCAGCTGAGGGCTTTGCAGGAGGGCGATTTCACCGACGAGGAGCTTGAAAACTCGAAGAAGTATCTGAGCGAGGCATATCTTTCAAACTACGACTCGAAGTATGATCTGGTGACGTGGTACTTTTTCCAGTCTGTCCGCGGGACGGACGACACGCCCGAGGAAAAGGGCAGGAGAGTGAGAGCCGTGACCCGCGAGCAGCTGATCGCAGAGGCACGCGGCTATAAGCTCGACAGTGTGTTCGTTATGAAGGCAATTGACGGAGGTGACGATGATGAAGCTTGAACCGAAGATATTCAGAAGCGAGCTTGCGGGAGCTGAGTACCACCTCTATCATCACCCGACGGGGCTTGATATACTGATAATGCCGATGGAGGGCTTTACGACGACCGAGGCGATATTCGCAGCGAGATACGGCTCGATAGACAACTGCTTCCGTTCGGCGGACACGGGGGATTTCATCAGGGTGCCCGACGGTATCGCGCACTATCTTGAGCACAAGCTGTTCGAGGGCGAGGAGCGGGGAGTTTTCGAGAGGTACGCGAGCACGGGAGCCTCGGCGAATGCATTCACCTCGTTTGACATGACGGGCTACACGTTCAGCTCGGCATCGGACTGCACCGAGCCGCTGGGGATACTGCTCGATTTCGTGCAGGATCCGTATATCACCGATGAGAACGTTGAGAAGGAGCGGGGGATAATAGCGCAGGAGATCATGATGAGCAACGATTCTCCGTCGAGAGCGATGTTTTACGATCTGCTCGATTCGCTGTATTTTGTCCACCCCGTAAAGATAGATATTGCAGGCACTGTGGAGTCGATACAGGAGATAACGGCACCGCTGCTGATGCAATGCTACAACACCTTTTACGATCTGCACAACATGGTGCTTTCGATCGCGGGGAACGTTGATGAAGAGAAGGTGCTTGAAATATGCGACAGGCATCTGAAAGGCGGCTTGGACAAGAAGGTAGAGTCGCGGCTGCCCGACGAGCCCGAGGGTGTGGTAAGGCACAGGTCGGAGATCACGAGAGAGGTCGGGCTGCCGATGTTTTCATTCGGCTTCAAGTGCCCTCCGCTCACGGGCGGCGAGAGGCAGAGAGTGAGCATAATCTGCGAGCTGATGCTGAAGGTGCTGTTCGGGAATATGTCCGACTGGTATCGGAACGCACTGGAGACGGGAGTGATAAACACCACCTTCGGAACAGAGGTGTTTTCGTCTGACAGGGGGTATTTCACGCTGATAATGTCGGGCGATGTGAAGGACCCCGAGGCGGTGTACGAGAGCATATGCGAAAGGATAAGAACGCTTGAACGCAGTTCGGTGGACGAGGAGCTTTTCAGGATACTGAAAAAGGGTGCCTACGGCTCAGAGGTCATGAAATGCAACTCGGTCTCAAACTGCTGCGACATGATGTGCTTTTCGTATTTGCAGGGTGCAGACTTTTTGGATACGCTGAAAACAGTATCGCAGATGACAGCCGATGATATCTATGAGGCATCAAAGCTTCTGGATATCAGCAGGTCTGCCTTCTGCGTGGTCAACAACCGGGAGAGGACTTAGAAATGATGACGCAATTTTTACAGCTGCTTGCCACTGACCTTGATAAGGAAGTGATAAGCAAGATCAGAGAGAATCCCGATAAGGTATACTTCCCGAATTTCGGGTCGGGAGACAATATATTATCGGAGGGGATCACGGTAGACAGGGTGCTTTTCACGATACCCGGGCTGAACTTCAAGGTCTACTGGTACGGGTTCCTGATAGCGGTGGGAATACTGCTGGCGATGGTATACGGCTTCCGCAGGATGAAGGAGGTCGGGGTGGATCCCGACAGGGCGACGGACGGCGTGATAGCGGGCTTTTTCGGCGCGATATTCGGTGCAAGGCTGTATTACGTTCTGTTCAACAGCGATATGTCGTTCTCGCAGTTCTTTGATATCCGTGACGGAGGGCTGGCTATCTACGGCGGTATAATCGGAGCCATAGTGGTCGGCGGCATAGTCGTGAAGATAAGAAAGGTCAAGCTTACGGCGCTGCTCGATGTGGTGGGGCCGTGCTTCCTGATCGGTCAGGCGATAGGGCGCTGGGGCAATTTCTTCAATCAGGAGGCGTTCGGAGCGAACACCGATCTGCCGTGGGGAATGATGAGCAACAGGACGATAGTTTATATCGCCGAGCATTATGACGATCTTGGCGGGCAGGTGTCGAGCTACGCGCCTGTTCACCCGTGCTTTCTGTATGAGTCGCTCTGGTGCTGTGCGGCATTCGTGGTGCTGCACCTGTATCTGCGGCACAGGAGGTTCGACGGCGAGGTGTTCCTGATGTATATAGGGCTGTACGGTCTGGGGCGGTTCTTTATCGAATCGACGAGGACGGATTCGCTGTATCTGATGAACATTAAGGTCTCGCAGCTGGTGGCGGGTGCCTGCGTGATCGCTTCGGTCGTGCTGATAATCATATTCCGAAGCATGGTAAAGCGCAGCGACGACTACAGGCTGTATGTTGACACCAAGCTGAGCAAGGCGCAGATGGAGGAATATAACTCGTATGCCGAGATGCAGAAGGCCAAGAAGGAGCTGAAAGCGAAGATCAAGGCGGCGAAGGCTGCGGGCGAGAGCACTGCGGAGCTGGAGAAGGAGTTTGATGAAAAGTTCGGCAGGAATGCAAAGAAGCCCTCTGACAGTGTGAAGGAGGACGAGCCCGAGGAGAAGGAGAGCTACACCTCGATACTCGGGGACGACGAGGACGAAGCGCCCGATGAGAGCAAGTCGGACGATAATGAGAGCAAGGAGGACGATGACAATGGGACTGATAATTGACGGAAAGGCAGTATCGGCAAGCGTTAAGGAGCGCATCAAGGAGGAGACGGCAAGGCTGAAGGAGCAGGGGATAGAGGTAGGTCTTGCGGTAGTGATCGTGGGAGAGGATCCCGCATCGAAGGTGTATGTGCGCAACAAGAAGAAGGCCTGCGAGGAGGTGGGCTTCACATCGTATGAGTATGCGCTGCCCGAGAGCACGACCGAGGAGGAGCTGCTTGAGCTGGTGAACAGGCTCAATGCCGACGATAAGGTGAACGGCATACTTGTTCAGCTGCCGCTGCCCAAGCATCTTGATGACAAGGTGATAATCAACAACATACTGCCCGAGAAGGACGTTGATGCCTTCCACCCTGTGAACGTGGGCAAGATCATGATAGGAGACTACAGCTTCCTGCCATGCACGCCTGCGGGAGTTATGGAGCTGATCGCGGCAACGGGCGTTGAGATACAGGGCAAGGAGTGCGTTGTTATCGGGCGGAGCAATATCGTCGGCAAGCCTATGGCAATGCTGCTGCTGCACAAGAGCGGCACCGTAACGATCTGCCACTCGAAGACGAAGGATCTCAAGGAGGTAGCGAGCAGGGCGGATATCCTTGTGGCGGCTGTGGGCAAGCCCAAGATCATCACGGCGGACTACATCAAGGAGGGCGCTGTTGTCATCGACGTTGGAATGGACAGGGACGAGAACGGCAAGCTCTGCGGCGATGTTGACTTTGAGAACTGCAAGGACAAGGCAGGCTACATCACTCCCGTGCCCGGCGGCGTTGGACCGATGACGATCGCTATGCTGATGCAGAACACGCTGACTGCTGCAAAGGTCAAGAACGGCATCAGGAGCGAAGAGCCGACTGCACCGAGAAAGGAAAGAGCTATGTCCGACTGGAACAAGCTGTTCCTGCACACCTGATGGGAAGATCGAATGTAAAATTTTCGTGAATGCTATTTACAAATCAGACGTTATGTAGTATAATTAAAAGGCTGATTACACGGTGATGTGTGCCGCTGCACGCAGCTCCGTGGCTATCCCTGCCGCAGAATATGGGTAAAGCCCGAAAGGGAAGGTTGCCTGCCATATCCTTCGGCTGCGGAAATATATTTGAAAGAGGTACACAAAAATGCTCAGAAAAGACGAAAAGACAGCTGTTATCGAAGCTAACAGAACTCACGAGACCGACACGGGCTCGCCCGAGGTACAGATCGCTATCCTTACCAAGAGGATAAATGACCTGACCGAGCACCTGAAGACACACAAGAAGGATCATCACTCCAGAAGAGGTCTTCTGAAAATGGTAGGTAAGAGAAGAAACCTTCTCGGCTATCTCAAGAACAAGGATATCGAGAGATACAGAGCTACTATCGAAAGACTCGGTCTTCGTAAGTAATCGCTGTGAGACACCAAGGCAGAGGCGTTTAAAGCGCCACTGCCTTTTGGTGTTTATTCTCTGTTTTTACGAAATTTGGGAATTTGGGAATTTGGGAACATCAGGCGGCGTCGGTTAGCAATAAACAGAATCCGTGAAGATCCGCAAATGGTTTCGCGGAGTGTGTTTATTGCTGATGGCTCGCCTGTGAAAGTATATAACTAACTTAATATGTATTTTTATAGGAGGAAACACGGTATGTTTGAAAACTACAGGAAATTTGAGACCACATACGCGGGCAGACCCTTCATCGTCGAGACGGGCAAGGCTGCACAGCTTGCAAACGGCTCTTGCTGGGTAAGATACGGTGAGACTGTTGTTATGGCGAATGTTACTGCTTCCGCCAAGCCGAGAGAGGGCATCGACTTCTTCCCGCTTTCTGTTGACTATGAGGAGAGGCTTTATTCGGTAGGCAAGATCCCCGGATCGTTCATGAAGAGAGAGGGCAAGCCCACCGAGAAGGCTATACTTACCTCGAGAATGGTAGACCGTCCGATACGTCCGCTGTTCCCGAAGGATATGAGAAACGATGTATCTGTTGTGATGACCGTGCTTTCGGTCGATCCCGACTGTTCGCCCGAGATCGCGGGAATGATCGCGACCTCTATAGCTATCTCGATCTCCGATATCCCGTGGAACGGACCGATCGCAGGCATAAGCGTAGGCCTTGTTGACGATGAGCTGGTGCTCAACCCCACACTGGAGCAGAGATCCAGGAATCATCTGAACCTGACTGTTGCGGGCTCTATGGAGAAGATAGTTATGATCGAGGCGGGCGCTGACGAGGTCCCCGACGACAGAATGCTTGAGGCTATACTGTTCGGTCACGAAGAGATCAAGAAGATGGTAGCCTTCATCAACGATATCAAGGCACAGATCGGCAAGCCTAAGTTCACATTTGAGTCGATGGAGCTTGACCATGATATGATGGACGAGTTCATGGCTGAATTCGGCGAGCAGATCAAGTATGCGCTCGATACCGATGACAAGAATATCCGTGATGCAAGAATGCAGCCTATCACCGATGCTATCCTTGAAAAGTATTCGGAGAAGTATGAGGATCTGCCGACTATAATCGGTGAGGTAATGTACAAGCTGCAGAAGATAATCGTAAGAGACTGGCTCTACAACGGCAAGCGTGTTGACGGCAGAGGCATCGACGAGATAAGACCTCTTGCTGCTGAGGTAGGCTTCCTGCCGAGAGTTCACGGCTGCGGTCTGTTCACCAGAGGTCAGACTCAGGTAATGACGATCTGCACACTCGGCCCCGTAAGCGATGCACAGCGTCTTGACGGACTGGACGAGGAGGAGTCAAAGAGATATATCCACCACTACAACTTCCCCAGCTACTCGGTAGGCGAGACAAAGCCTTCAAGAGGCCCCGGAAGGCGCGAGATCGGTCACGGCGCACTGGCTGAAAAGGCGCTCGTGCCTGTTATCCCCTCTGTTGAGGAGTTCCCCTATGCTATCAGAATGGTTTCCGAGGTGCTTTCCTCCAACGGTTCGACCTCGCAGGGCTCTATCTGCGGTTCGACGCTTGCGCTCATGGACGCGGGCGTTCCGATAAAGGCACCTGTAGCGGGTATCTCCTGCGGTCTTATCACCAAGGACGACGGCAGCTGGATGACTATGGTAGACATTCAGGGCCTTGAGGACTTCTACGGCGATATGGACTTCAAGGTGGGCGGCACCAAGAAGGGTATCACTGCTATACAGGTCGATATCAAGGTGGACGGTCTGACAGCGGATATCATCAAGGAAGCGTTTGCAAAGACCCACAAGGCAAGGAATTATATACTTGACGAGATCATGCTGAAGGCTATACCCGAGCCGAGAAAGGAAGTAAACAAGTGGGCTCCCAAGATGCTCACCACCAAGGTGCCTGTTGACAAGATCAGGGAGGTCATCGGCAGCGGCGGAAAGGTCATACAGAAGATCAGCGCCGAGTGTGATGTCAAGATCGACATTGAAGAGGACGGAAATGTGTTCGTATCGGGTCTTGACAAGGAGAAGGCTATGCAGGCTATCTCGATCATCAACACTATCGCCAACGATCCCGAGATCGGGGCTATCTACAAGGGCAAGGTCGTTCGTATCATGAACTTCGGCGCATTTGTAGAGATCGCACCCGGCAAGGACGGACTGGTACACATCTCGAAGCTTGACAAGCAGAGAGTTGAGAAGGTCGAGGACGTGGTACAGATCGGTGACGAGATCGTGGTAAAGGTAATGGAGATCGACTCGCAGGGCAGGATCAATCTCTCGCGCAAAGATGCACTTGCCGATATCGAGGCAAAGAAGAGATCGTAAAATCGGATAACGATGAACAAGACCCGAGGCTTTTGGAGCTTCGGGTCTTATTTTGATGTGTTCAGGTCATGCGCTCGAGGTTTTCCTTGATAGAGCGGAGAACGCGCTTTTCGATGCGGCTGATATAGGACTGGGAAATGCCGAGACGGTCTGCGACCTGCTTCTGGGTGAGATCCTTTTTGCCGTTGAGCCCGAACCGCATCACCATGATCTGACGCTCGCGCTCGGGGAGCTTATCTATCTCGCGCAGGAGCAGCTCCTTGTCTGTCTCGTTTTCGATACCGCGGTTGACTATGTCGTCGTCGGTGCCGAGAATGTCCGAGAGCAGCAGCTCGTTGCCGTCCCAGTCGATGTTGAGCGGCTCGTCGATAGATATCTCGTTTTTGTATTGGGTGGTCTTGCGAAGGTACATCAGTATCTCATTTTCAATGCAGCGCGAGGCATAGGTAGCAAGCTTTATCTTCTTATCGGGGCAGAAGGTCTTTACCGCCTTGATGAGCCCGATGGTCCCGATCGAGATGAGATCCTCCAGCCCGACACCCGTAGACTCGAACTTTTTGGATATATAGACCACAAGGCGGAGGTTGTGGACGATCAGCAGGTCGCGGGCTTTTTCGGGGTCATCTGCAAGCAGCGCGAAGGCGCGCGACTCCTCCTCGGGTGTGAGCGGCGGCGGGAGACGGTCTGCACCGTTGATATAATCCACCGTATCGCATTCGATAAACAGCCCGCTGAAAATGCTGCGCAGCTTTTCCAATAATTCATTAAGCTTCATCGTTGTCTCCTTAGATAAGTAATGCGGGGTCAAAGACAGCCCTTTCTCTGCCGCGGCTTCGGGTGATGCCTACTGCACAGCGGAGCTCCTTGCGGAGCTGCTCACCGTCCGAGACTGTCACTGTACCGCGAAGAGTAACGGGTAAGAGCCCCCCGCCCGCGACTGTGCTGTAGGGTATGAGTCGGAAGCCCTGCACGGTGAGCGCCGAGGTGTCGTCAATGCCGAAGTGTTCGCACAGTCTGTCGCTTGCAAATATCACGACGGGCTCTCCGCTGAAGCAGTCGCGCAGCTTGTTGCCCGTATCGCTGACTGCGGGCAGGTCGATCGAGTAATCACCGAGAGTATAGACTGCGCGGTATCGTTTGGCCTTTACCTCGGCGCGGAAGCACAGTCGCTCATAGACGGATATCAGCAGATAAGCCGCCGCAACGCACAGCATCAGCAGCCAGAGCGGGACATTGAAATAGACAGTGAGGTTGTGTGCTCTGACAAAGCCCGCGCCCGTCAGCTCCCAGAGCAGCATACATATCCCGCCGAAGGCGATATTCACGGCGATGTATGCAGCGGTGAAGCGTATCACCCGACCGATCTTACGCAGCGAGAAGGCTATGGCGACGGTCAGGGCGGAGATCGCGAGCTTGCCCGCGGTGAGCAGCAGCGACTCTGCAAAGCCGTCGGGTCGGATCAGAATGATAAGCGAGCCTGCCGCACCTGCAAGCATGGATAACAGGAGCCCTCTGCGGCGGAGAGCGGTATGCGTTATCAGAGAAAGCAGCCTGACGAACACCAGTGTGATGAGCGCATTGCTGAGCATAAGCACATCAAGATAGATCTTCATATCCTCACCCCGTATTATTATTATAAGACGGGGGAGGAAAGATATTTGTCGATTGAGACCGACGGGCACAAAGCAGAGAAGCAGTGGAACAAAAAAGCCGCAGCACATAGGAGTGCTGCGGCTGAAGCTGTTTGGCCGTCAGTCTGCGAAGAAGACCGAGAATGCCTTGTAAGCCATATAGATATCAATTTTTGCGGTGACCTCGAAGGGAGCGTGCATACAAAGCACAGGCACGCCCACGTCGATGACCTCCATGTCAAGGTTGGCGATGAACTGCGCGACCGTCCCGCCGCCGCCGAGGTCTACCTTGCCAAGCTCGCCCGTCTGCCAGAGCACACCGTTTTGATCGAACAGCCTTCTCACTCTGCCGACAAATTCAGCCGACGCATCGGAGGTGCCCGACTTGCCGCGTGCGCCCGTGAACTTGGTAGCAACAACGCCGTAGTTGAGCTTTGAGGCATTCATGCTCTCGGTGACATCGGGGAAGGTCGGGTCAACGGCAGAGTTTACGTCAGCAGAAAGGCACTCGGAGGCGGAGATCACGTTATGTCCGCAGAGCCCGTATGCCCTTGCAAGGTCGTCGATGAAGTATTTCAGATACGAGCTGTTAAGACCCGTGTTGCCGTCGCTGCCCGTTTCCTCCTTGTCGGTAAGGCAGGTGAGGCAGGTGTGTGCGGGCTTATCGACCGACAGGATCGCTTCGAGGGCGGTATATGCGCAGGCGCTGTCGTCCTGACCGTAGGCACCGATCATGCTCCT
Organism: uncultured Clostridia bacterium; assembly: GCA_946613705.1. Taxonomy (GTDB): domain Bacteria; phylum Bacillota; class Clostridia; order Oscillospirales; family Ruminococcaceae; genus FB2012. Next base: position 20,401 of record CAMOFU010000001.1, on the reverse strand, counting down.
GTCGAAGCCGATATCACGCGCCTTGAACTGCGGGACTATCTCCAGCTCGGCAGACATGAAGTCGTCCTCAACGATGCCGTACTTCTCGTTGAGTATCTTCATGATATTGAGCTTGACCTTTTTGGACACCTTATCGTCCCTGAACGGCATCGACCCTACGAGCAGGTTGAGCTCCTCGCCCTTGATAAGCTCGGCGGGGGTACGCTTCATCTGCTGCTGTGCAAGATGCGGGAGCAGGTCGGTAACGCAGAACACGGGGTCGTTGTCGTCCTCGCCTATGTTTACCGAGATGCACTCGCCGTCTGCCTTGATAACAACACCGTGCAGTGCGAGCGGGATAGCTGCCCACTGGTATTTTTTGATACCGCCGTAATAATGCGTCTTGAACAGTGCCAGCTCGGTATCCTCATAGAGCGGGTTCTGCTTGAGGTCAAGGCGGGGCGAGTCGATGTGTGCTGCTGCCAGCCTTATGCCTTTATCGAGCGGCAGAGTACCCATAACTCCGAGTATCACAGCCTTGCCGCGGTTGACGAAGTAGAACTTGTCCCCCGCCTTATACTGTCTGCCGCGCTCAAACTCTGTAAAGCCCGCTTCCTTTGCGCGTCTTACAGCTTCGATGCAGGCCTCGCGCTCTATCTTCGCGGTGTCGAGATACTGCTTGTAGCTCTCGCAGAACTTATCGGCGGCCGCAAGCTCCTCATCGCTCATCAGCAGTCCGCCGTGCTTGTGATCGGAAAGCAGCTTCTCGGCAAGAAGCTCGCCTTCGGTTTTCTTTTTGTCAGACATCTCTAAGATCCTCCTCTAACTTTTCTTTGTATTTATTATACGCCTTCATTACTTTATATATGTAATTGGCGGTAACGTCCGAGGGAACGTCCTCAAGGCGGAAGTTCTCGGGATCGACGGTGCCGTCGTTTATCCATGTATCAACGGCGTTCATGCCGCCGTGATATGCCGCCGCCGTGAGCTCGTAGGAATGGTCGAACTTTTCATACAGGAAGCTGAGCATATACGTTCCGTACTGGATATTCAGCTCGGGATCGTACATATCGTCGAAGGTGTGCGCTCTGTCGTCGTCAAGGCGGAACTTCACCCAGTCGTATGCCTCTTCCATAAGCTGCATCAGTCCCCGTGCGCCGACGTTTGAGGTCGCCTCGGGGTTGAAATGGCTCTCGGTGTGGATTATTGCGAACACGAACCGCGGATCCATATTGTACTCCTTGGAGTACTTGAGCACATACTCCTCATAATCGGTGGTCATGAAAACGTTCGGCCCGTAGTCCTGCACCTTTTCGGAGATCTCGTCGCGGAAGATGAATGCCAGCACGACGAGTATCGCAAGTATCAGCGAGACGACTATTATCAGCACCGAGTGATCCGAGCCTTTCTTTTTCTTTCCGCGGGAGCTGCTCCTGCTCCTTGTATCAGCTTTCTTCTTCGGCTTTGATCTTGTTGTTTTTGTTTCCTGTTTTGCCATATAGCATATCCTTTATAAGCAGTGAAAGATAAGCGGCAGCGTGTGAAAGGCTTTTCAGTCCGCCGTCGTTTTCTATCACGATATCAGAATTTTCAATAAAAAAGCTCTCGCTTTTCTGTGCGTGTATCCGCGACATAGCCGCGTCAAGGCTGAGGCTGTCGCGCCGCATTATCCGTTCGCATCTTATGCTCTCGTCGGCGACGCAGGAGATCACAGCCGTGCAGAGCTTGTCGGCGCCCGACTCAAACAGCGTCGGCGCATCGAGGATAACGATGCGGTGACCCGAGCTGACGGCTGAGCTGATGCGGCTGTCTATCTCACGTCTGATAAACGGAAAGATAAGGCCGTCGAGCAGGGCGAGCTTTTCGGCATCGCTGAAAACGACTGCTCCCAGTGCCTTTCTGTCAAGGTGCAGGCTGCTGTCGATGCAGTCAGGGAAATGCTCCCGCAGTACGGCGCAGCACTCGCTGCCGTCGGCGGTGACCCCGCGGCTGACCCTGTCGCAGTCTATGACGAACAGCCCGTTCTCGCGGAAATATGCGCTGAGCAGGCTTTTCCCGCTGCCCGTCTGACCTGTAAGGCCGATAGTCAAATAATCGCAGTTCAAAGCTTTATCACCTGAAACCCTGCTGCACGAAGCAGTCTGTTATAAACCGCAAGGCCGACACCTGTTTTCTCGGGGCACCTTGCGAAGACCCTTTTGATGCCTTTATCGTCGAGCCCGCGCAGCACGTCAAACAGCTGCCGCGCCTGCTCTGTGCTGTCATGCCCGTAGCAGATGCATTTTCTGCCGAGCCCCTCGCCGTCGCTCTCGCAAAACACCATGAGCACATCATCGGGGGCGGTGTTTTCGGCACACCAGCGCCTGAGATCATCGAGCGGGGCATCGATTATCGTGATATCCGCCTTCGGGGCATAGTGCTTGTATTTCATGCCCGGGGAGGCGACGACCGCATCGTTTGCCACTGCCTCGACCACGCCCTTGTCGATGATGACATCATCGCACACCTCGCGCAGCTCCTCGGCAGAGATGAACCCCGGGCGCAGCAGCCTGATGCTGTCTCCTTCAAAGGCGATGACGGTCGATTCAACTCCCACAGCGCAGCCGCCGTCGTCGAGGATACAGGGGATACGTCCGTTCATATCCTTGAAAACGTGCTCTGCCTTAGTGGGGGAGGGGCTGCCCGAGAGGTTGGCCGAGGGTGCCGCAAGGGGCACGCCCGCCGTCCTTATCAGCGCACGCGCGGTCTTGTTTGAGGGCATCCTTATACCTGCGGTGGGGAGCCCCGCACTGGTGACCTCGGGAATGATATCCCGCTTGGGGAGTATCATCGTGAGAGGCCCCGGCCAGAAGCGTTCGGCGCAGCTGACGGCATTCTGCGGCAGCTCGCGGACGAGCCGATCTATCATATCCATATCCGCGATATGGACGATCAGCGGGTTATCCTGCGGCCGACCCTTGGCAGTGAATATCCTGCTCACCGCCTGCGGGTCGAGGGCATTGGCTGCAAGGCCGTAGACCGTTTCGGTCGGCATACCGACGACCTCTCCGCGCCTGATAAGCTCGGCGGCATATTCTATCGAGCTGCTGCTGTTATCGAGCAGCTTAGTATCATAATTACAATTATAAACGGAACCCATATCAAGTCTCTTCCTGTGATGCAAGTTTTTCTGCCTGATCTGCGGTCGCCAGCGCGTCGATTATCTCGTCGAGGCTGCCGCCGAGGATACTGTCGAGCTTATAGAGCGTGAGCCCGATGCGGTGATCGGAGACACGGCTCTCGGGGAAATTATATGTGCGTATCCTCTCCGAGCGGTCGCCCGTGCCGACCTGAGAGCGGCGCTCGGACGCGATCTTATCGTCGTGTGCTGCCTGTTCTCTTTCAAGCAGCCGCGAGCGCAGCACCTTCATCGCCTTATCCTTGTTCTTGTACTGCGAGCGCTCGTCCTGACACTCGACGACCATACCCGTCGGCAGATGAGTAATGCGTATCGCCGAGGAGGTCTTGTTTATATGCTGCCCGCCCGCGCCCGATGAGCGGAACACATCGATCTTCAGATCCTTATCGTTTATCTCGAGCTCCACGTCCTCCGCCTCGGGCAGCACTGCGACGGTCACGGTAGAGGTGTGTATACGCCCCTGAGACTCTGTTTCGGGCACACGCTGTACGCGGTGTACGCCGCTTTCGTATTTGAGCCGCGAGTATGCGCCCGCGCCCTCGATCATGAAGCTTATCTCCTTATATCCGCCGAGCTCGGTCGCGCTGACGTTCAGCAGCTCGGTATTCCAGCCCTTGGCGGCGGCATACAGCGAATACATACGGTATAGCGACCCTGCGAACAGCGCCGCCTCCTCGCCGCCTGCGCCTGCCCTGATCTCGACGATAACGTTCTTTTCGTCGTTGGGATCCTTCGGCAGAAGCAGCAGCGTAAGCTCATCGGTGAGCTCCTCGATCTTCTTTTTCGACTCGGTATACTGCTGCTGGAGCATCTCCTTGAACTCCCTGTCGTTCTCGCCCGAGGCAAGCAGCTCCTCCGCTTCATCGAACTCTGCCTTTGCCTGCTTATACTCGCGGTATTTCGCAACGATCGGTGACAGCGAGGTATACTCCTTCATCAGCGCGGTATACTGCTTGTTGTCGCTGACGGTCTCGGGCTGCATCAGCCGCTCGTTTATCTCGTTGAATTTATCCTCTAAAGCTATTACCTTTTCGATCATAGTTAAAGCACCTCCTGAAAAATATATGTTGATCGGCGGTGCAGCTATGAATCGGCTTCCTTTGCCTTTGTCACGGACTTGACGTTGTGTTCGGCTTTAAGGCGCGGTATGATGAACTCTCTTCCGCAGCCGACGCATCTCAGCTTGAAATCCATACCCGAGCGCAGCACGAGCATCTTATCAGCCCCGCACGGATGCTTTTTCTTCATCAGCAGGACATCACCCTTTTCTATATCCATTCATACTCACCCCTTTACCGACTTACGATATACAAATTACAGACACTAAAATACATTATACCACATCTGAAGGAAAATTGCAACAGCAAAATACACATTTGATAAATGCCGTGTTTGCTGCGCGGAAGAGATGGGCAGATCGTACATATTATTATTTCGGGGTGCAATTATAATTGACAATGCTGCTAAAATATGTTATTATGATTACAGACCTGTAGGGCGGTGATTTTTATGATCGGTGATTCTCGGCGGTATCGGCAGCTTCTGGAATATCTGAGCTCGCTCGGGAGCGCGGCTGTTGCTTTTTCGGGCGGGGTGGATTCCTCGCTGCTGCTTGCGGCGGCGCACGATGCGCTCGGAGATGAGGCATTTGCCGTGACTGCGCGGTCGGTGCTGATGCCGCCCGATGAGAACGCTGAGGCGGAGCGCTTCTGCCGTGAACGGGGGATAAGGCAGCTCTTTGTTGAGCATAACGATCTTGAGGAGATACGCTTCAATCCGCCTGAGCGCTGCTATATCTGCAAGAAGCGGCTGCTCGGTATGATAGTCGGCACAGCGAAGGAAAACGGTGCGGCTGCCGTGCTGGAGGGGACGAATCTTGACGACATGGGCGATCACCGCCCCGGAATGAGGGCAGTGGCGGAGCTGGGCGTTAAAAGCCCGCTGAAGGAGCTCGGGTTCACAAAGGCGGAGATACGCGCGCTCTCGCGGGAGCTGGGGCTGCCGACTGCGGATAAGCCGTCTATGGCGTGCCTTGCCTCGCGGTTCGCATACGGCGAGGAGCTTGCCCCCGAACGGCTCGATGCTGTGGGCAGGGCTGAGAAGCTGCTGCGCGGGCTCGGGTTCGGGCAGCTGCGGGTGCGCGTGAGCGGGAGCTCGGCGAGGATAGAGCTGCCGCCCGAGCGGTTTTCGGAGCTTTTGGCTGTGCGCGGGGAGGTACTGCGGGAGTTGAAAAAGCTCGGCTTTGTATACATCAGTCTCGATCTGCAGGGCTATCGGACGGGGAGCATGAACGAGGTGCTCACAATATGAATGAGGTGATGGTATGCCCGAGATAACTCTCATCGGCACGGGAGGAATGCTCCCGCTGCCTGACAGGTGGCTGACGAGCTGTTACTATTTTCATAAAGGACACGCAGTGCTCATCGACTGCGGTGAGGGGACGCAGATCGCGCTGACAGAAGCCGCCTGCCGTCACAACCGCATTGATGTGATACTGCTGACGCATCTGCACGCCGACCATGTTGCGGGTCTGCCCGGGCTGCTGCTCTCGATGGGAAACGGCGGCAGGAGGGAGCCTGTTACGGTGTTTCTGCCCGAGGGCAGGAGCGGAGTGCTGGCAGGGCTGCTGAATATCTGCGGAGGGCTGCCGTTCGAGCTGCGGGTAGGCGAGCTGCCGAACGACAGGGAATGCTCGTTCGTGCTTGATGATATCGACCCGCTGCTGACAGTGAGCTCGCTGCCGCTCGATCATTCGGAGCGCTGTCTCGGCTACTCACTGAGCCTTGGACGGCTGCCCGAATTTATGCCCGAGAGGGCGAAGGAACTGGGAGTGCCTGTAAAGTATTGGAAGGCCCTTCACGCAGGCGGGAGCGTAACGCTCGAGGACGGAAGGACGGTCACGACCGAGCAGGTGACTTTGCGGGAGCGCCCGCCGATAAAGCTCACCTACTGCACCGACTCGCTGCCGATCGACGGGATAGTCGGGTTCGCGCAGGGGAGCGATCTGTTCATCTGCGAGGGAATGTACGGCGATGCGGACAAGAAGGAGGATATGGACAAAAAGCACCATATGCTCATGCAGGATGCCTGCCGCCTTGCTAAGAGCGCCGAAGTCAAGCAGCTGTGGCTGACGCATTACAGCCCTGCCTGCTCTGCACCGTGGCTCTATGAGGAGGAGCTGAAAAAGCTGTTCCGAGAGGTCACCTGTGCCCGCGACGGAATGAAGATACTGCTGAACGGCGAATGAGAGCTGTCGGGGCGCGGTATGCACCCTGTTTTACATGGTATTTTTTTATTTTGATATTGATATTTGATATTTGATAAACGGAGGTATTGTTATGGCTTGTTTTGTAGTACCCGCAACAGAGGCAGTGGTCACGACTATCGTGACCAAGAGAGTTAAGCACAACGAGGAAAAGAGCGGAAAGAAGCCTGTCGGCATCAGGTTCTCGGAGAAGCTTGGGTGGCTCAACAAGATGCTGTGGGGCGGCTCGGCGCTGCTGGCATTCGAGCATCTGTGGCACGGTGAGATCGCGCCGTTCTTCCCGTTCCTGACGGGGGCTTCGGAGCCTGCGGAGATGTTTGCGGAGATGGCGACGAACGGCGTAGGCATGGCGGCGGCAGTGACCCTCGCGTGGGCGGGGATAGTCGGCGTGACGGGAAAGCTTGCAAAGGACGAAGAGCCCGAGACGGCGGCGGAGGTGACCTGAAATGACACTGCTTATCGCTGCGATCGCAGCTGTGGTCTGTACGGTCATCTGGTATACCAGCAGAAGGGCAAGAGAGCTGAAGATCGGAACGCTGACGCTGATGTTCTGGGGTGCGGCGCTGATGTGGCTCGTTGATGCTGCGGTGGAGTATTTCAAGGTGAGGGACGAGTATTTCCGTCCTGCGCCCGCGGATATGCTCAACGATGCTTTTCTGGGGCTGTCGGTGGTCGTGCTGGGGGTCATCATATGGGTAGTGATGCTGCTTGTCAAGGACCCCGAGAAGGTCGTTCGGTCGGTTCTTAAACGGAAGGAATAATATGGATAGAAATGAGCTTGCCGCTCTGCTTGAGGATGTGGCAAGGGGAAAGCTGTCTGTTGACGCGGCTGAGCTCAGGCTAAGGCAGCAGCCTGTGCGGGAGCTCGGCTTTGCGAATATCGACACTCACCGCGCTGTGAGAACGGGCGCGGGAGAGGTCGTTTTCGGTGCGCCCAAAACGGCGGGGCAGATAGAAGCGATAGTCAGGGCGATGCATGAGGACGGGCAGGAGAGGGTGCTGATAACAAGGCTCTCGCCCGAGAAGGCAGAGGCGCTGGACATCGCGGGGCTTGAATACTATGAAACGGCGCAGCTCGGCATCACGGGCGGTATGAAGCAGCCCGACGGCCACGGCAGGATAGTTGTGGCTACGGGAGGCACGGGCGATATCCCCGTTGCGGAGGAGGCGGCGCTGACGGCTGAGTTTTTCGGCAGCGAGGTGCAGCGGATATACGATGTCGGGGTCGCGGGCATTCACAGGCTGCTTGCGCATATGGACGAGATCATGCAGGCCGAGGTCGTGATCGCGGCGGCGGGAATGGAGGGAGCGCTGGCGAGCGTTATCGCGGGACTGGCGGACTGCCCTGTTATCGCGCTGCCCACAAGCGTCGGCTACGGTGCGAGCTTCGGCGGTGTTTCGGCGCTGCTGAGTATGCTCAACTCCTGCGCATCGGGAGTGAGCGTTGTGAACATCGACAACGGCTTCGGAGCGGGGTATCAGGCAAGCATGATAAATCACATCAGGATCGGAGGAAAAGAATGAGGACCTTATATATCGAATGTACTATGGGCGCTGCGGGGGATATGCTCACGGCAGCGCTTTCCGAACTGCTGCCCGACAAGGCGGCTTTTTTTGAAGAACTGGCTGCGGTCGTTCCCGAGGGAGTGGAGGTGTGCGCCGAGACGGTCGGCAGTATGGGCATCAACGGGACCTCTGTTTCGGTGAAGATACACGGTGAGGAGGAACACAGCCATGATGTGCATGGTCACGGGCACCATCACGAGCATGAGCATCATCACGGGCATGAACACGGGCATCATCATCACACGTCGATGCAGGATATCGAGCGGCTGATCGGGGGCATGAAGCTCTCGGACAGGGTGAAGTCCGATGCGCTGGCGGTGTACAGGCTGATAGCCGAGGCGGAGAGCAGGGTACACGGCAGAGAGGTGAGCGAGATACATTTCCACGAGGTCGGCACGCTCGATGCGGTGACGGATATCTGTGCGGTGTGTATGCTGATCGAGCGGCTGGGGGCGGAAAGGATAGTGGTATCGCCTGTGACCACGGGCTTCGGGCACGTTCACTGTGCGCACGGGATACTGCCCGTTCCCGCGCCTGCCACTGCGCTGCTGCTGGAGGGTATCCCGAGCTGCGCGGGGGATATCGAGGGCGAGCTCTGCACCCCGACCGGGGCGGCGCTGCTGAGGCATTTTGCCGACAGCTTCGGGCAAAGACCCGTGATGAGGACAGAGGGCATCGGCTGCGGACTGGGTAAGAAGCAGTTCGAGCGGCTCAACTGTGTGAGAGCCTTTATCGGTGAGAGCGAAGAGAAGAGCAGCGATGTATGCGAGCTGGTATGCAGTGTTGACGATATGACGGGCGAGGCGGTCGGCTACGCGATAGAGAAGCTGATAAGCGGAGGAGCGCTGGACGCATATGCCGCGCCGATAGTGATGAAGAAGGGCAGACCCGCCTTTGAGCTGACCTGCCTTTGTACTCCCGAGAGCCTTGACGGGATCGTGCGGCTGATATTCGGGCATACGACGACTATCGGCATCAGGGAGCGGGGCTGCCGACGGTATACCCTTTCCCGCAGCAGCGAAACGGTCGGCACACAGTACGGCGATATCCGAGTGAAGACTTCCGAGGGGTACGGCGTTAAAAGGGTCAAGCCCGAGCACGACGACCTTGCGGCGGCTGCCGACAGGGCGGGAGTGAGCCTTGAAACGGTCCGCAGCGGGATCGGGCTGTAAGAATTTTTTTGGCCGATGTAAATTGTAAATAATGCTTGCAAAAGGCTGTCGGATATGTTATAATATAATATGGTGCAAATTTTCTGATCGACAGGGCGGTGATGACGAGTGATAAGGAGGGCGGCTGCGTGTGCTGCGGCGGCGCTGATGCTGAGCGGGTGTACCTCGATCAGTTTCAGCGTTGATAATCTGCTGGCGGCTCCTAAGCTGACGGCTGAACAGAGCGAGATACACGAAGCGCTCATTGCCGCAGTGGGTAATAACCTTACGCTCAAATACCCCAAGAACGGCGACAACCGCTCGGCCTATGTCATTGCGAATATCGACGACGAGCCGGGGGACGAGGCGCTGGTGTTCTATGAGTATACGGGCTCGGACACTACCGATGACGGTCTGCGGGTGAACCTGCTGGACAAGGACGACAGCGGCAGGTGGCAGTCGGTCAAGGAGATAGCGGGCGCGGGCACCGATGTAGACAAGGTGATAATCACGCAGATGGGTGCCGACAATCACCTGAATGTGCTGGTAGGGTATCAGACGCTTTCGGGTGAGGAAAAGGCGCTGGAGATCTACAGCTATCTCGGCGGGGACTTCAAGCGCATAGGCACGAGCAGCTATTCGGTGCTTGAAACGCTTGATATTACCTCGGACGGCTCGAACGAGCTGGTGACGATAAGGCGGCAGACGAATACCGAGACGGGGCTGACGACCTCGACGGCATCGCTGCTGACGCTGAACAAGGCCGAGGACGAGAACGGCGAGATGACCGATGAGGTGACGCTGACACAGAGCATAGATATGTGCGACAATGTAAGCTCCTACGCGAGAGCGCTGACGGGGCGGGTAGCGGACGGACGGAACGCGCTGTATCTGGACGCGGTCGATGCCGAGGGGCAGCTGCATACCGAGCTTGTGTATTACCGCTATTCGGCGCTGCAAAACCCTATGCAGATCAGAGGCGAACGGCTGATACCTGCCTGCACGCGGCCTTTGGGCTATAACTGCACGGATATTGACCATGACGGGATAATCGAGATACCGTGTACACGTCCGCTGACGGGATATGAAAATTCTCCGCCCGAGGAACAGCTGCTGCTGACCTCGTGGACGCAGTACAAGGATTTCTACGAGCTGGAGGAGAAATACGCGGGCTACTATGCGGTGTCTGACGGTTACACGTTCGTGTTCCCTTCGCGCTGGGCGGACAGTGTTACCGTGAAGAGAGACACTGTGACGGGAGAGACTGTGTTCTACAAGTTCGCGGGGGACATCAATGCCGAGATGACAGAGCTTATGCGCATCGCGGTGGTGCCCAAGACACAGGTCGAGGAATTCACGTTCAGCGGTTATCAGGTGATAACGAGCGCGGGACAGCTTGATTATCTGGTGCTGCTGCCGACGAACAAGCGCGAGCAGCTGATACCGACGATAGATGAGGTAACGAATAATCTGTATGTTATAGAAGCATAGCGGCCGAGCGTATCGGCAATTACGCAATTGCATTGACATAGATGACAGAAAGAGGGAGGGCTTTACATATGAGAAAGGTTTTGGTTTGTGAGGACGAGGATTCTATCCGCGAGTTCGTGGTGCTCAACCTTACAAGAAGCGGCTATGAGGTAGTCGATGTGAACTGCGGTGAGGATGCTATCGCGGCATTTGAGCAGGCGGGCGGCGATTTTGACGTTGCGCTGCTGGATATAATGATGCCCGGGATAGACGGCCAGCAGGTGTGCAAGAAGTTCCGCGAGAGATCGGATACTATGGGGATAATCATGCTCTCGGCCAAGTCGCAGGAGATGGATAAGATAAGCTCGCTGATGAACGGGGCGGACGATTATATAACAAAGCCCTTCTCGATCTCGGAGCTTATCGCAAGGGTGGACGCGGTGTGCAGGAGAGTGTCTATGTCGCACTCGAAGCCCGAGGCTTCCTCGACGATATCCTCGGGGCCGTTCGTGCTCAATCTCAAGAGCAGGACAGTCTCGAAGAACGGCAGCGTTATCGATCTTACGCAGGTGGAATATCAGATAATGGAGTATTTCTTCAAGAACCAGAATACCGCTCTTGACCGCACGAGCATACTCAATCACATCTGGGGCGAGAGCTATTTCGGCGATGACAAGATAGTGGACGTGAATATCAGGCGCATCAGAATGAAGATAGAGGACGAGCCCTCCAACCCGAAGTATATCCTGACTATATGGGGCTTCGGCTACAAGTGGAGCGCGGGCTGAGCGGGAGCTGTGAGATAATTTGTCAACTTCGACCAAGATACATTACGGCAGGCACAGCGTAAGGACCCACTGGCTGATGAACACGATGGGCACCGTGCTGATCGTTCTGCTGCTGATAGAGATACTGCTGATACTTGCGGTGAGGAGCTATTACTACAGCGCCGCAAGGCAGTATATGACTTCAAAAATGAATATAGTCACGAACGACGTTATGCAGAACTCGGGCGACGCGACTACGAACTATAACTCAAAGATACGTTCCGAGGTGGAGTCTTATTCGGACAAGGACAGGGTCGAGCTGATGGCGGTGAAGACCGACGGCAGCATCGACATCACCTCCTCGGGCTTCTCGCCCTCGAACGATGTAAGCATGGAGGATTATACCGCGGCGAAAAAGTCGTCAACGGGTACGGCAACGGCGGTCTTTGAGCTGCCCTCGGGCGAAAAGGTGATCGCGGTCACCTCGATGATCTCGCCGAAGGGCTGTGAGTTCGAGGCGCTGAGAATGATCTCGTCGATGCGCGGTGTTGACAGCCAGATCTGGGTGATGATATTCATTATCACTGCTGTGGTCGCGGCTGTTGTGCTGCTGATATTCCTTTCGGGTATGTTCTTTATCCGCTCGATAGTTTATCCCGTGATAAAGATCGGCGGCATCACAAGGCGGTTCGCTACGGGGGATTTCAGCGAGCGTATCGAGAAAACACAGGACGACGAGATAGGCGAGCTGTGCGATTCGATCAACTACATGGCGGACGAGCTCTCGAATGCCGAGCAGATGAAGAACGAGTTCATATCTTCGGTATCGCATGAGCTGAGAACACCGCTGACAGCGATAAAGGGCTGGTCCGAGACGCTGACTACTATGGGTCCCGAGGATACCGAGACATTCAAGAAGGGTATGCGCGTTATCACCTCGGAGACGGAAAGGCTCTCGCAGATGGTAGAGGAGCTGCTCGATTTCTCGCGTATTCAGGACAACCGCTTGCAGCTGCAAATGGCGACGATAGACATTCTTGCCGAGCTTGGCGAGACAGTGCTGATCTATCAGGAGCGTGCAAGGGCGCTGGGCATCAAGCTCGATTACTACGAGCCCGAGATGCTGCCGTTCGTATACGGCGACAAGAACAGGCTGCGGCAGGTGTTCATCAATATCGTCGATAACGCGATCAAATACAGCGACAAGGGCGACACCGTCTCGGTCGAGGCTTACGAGCAGGGCGGTGAGATATGCATATCCGTATCCGATACGGGCATAGGGATCTCAAAGGACGATCTGCCGAAGATCAAGACCAAGTTCTTCAAGGCCAACCACACGCGCCGCGGCTCGGGCATCGGGCTTGCGGTGGCAGATGAGATAATCGAGCGGCACAACGGAAGGCTTATGATAAATTCGGAGCAGGGCGTAGGCACGACTGTTATGATAACGCTGCCCTGCATAGATCAGAATAAGAAATCAGAGGAAACAGAAACGATAAACGTAGAGCTGATCTCTTCGGAGAGCAGCCCGCAGGATGAATGAGAGGTCAATTAATGAGCAAAAGCAGCACTCCCGAGCTCGGTGAGGAAAAATTCAAGTCCAAGATAGGCGGTCAGGCGGTCATAGAGGGCGTTATGATGCGCGGCATCGACAAGGCATCTATGGCAAACAGGCTGCCCGGCGGCGAGATAGATCTGGAGGTCTGGCCGATACGCGGCGGCAAGGATCTGCCGTGGTACAGGAAGGTGCCGTTCGTTCGGGGCGTTTTCAGCTTCGGTATCTCTATGATAGACGGCTACAAGTGCCTTATGCGCTCTGCCGACAAGCAGATCACCGAGGAGGACGAGGAGCCCGAGTCACGGTTTGAAAAGTGGCTCACCGAGAAGCTGGGCGATAAGCTGATGCCTGTGATATCGGGCATATCTATGGTACTGGGGCTGGCACTGGCTATCTTCCTGTTCATGATGGTGCCGAGCGGCATACTCAAGCTGGCGGGGAAGATAGTTGAGATACCCGATGTGGTGAAGAACATAATCGAGGGCTTTATCAAGATAGGCATATTCGTGGGCTACACTGCGCTGACGGGGCTCATGAAGGATATGCACAGGCTGTATGAGTACCACGGAGCAGAGCACAAGACGATAGCCTGCTACGAGCACGGCAGGGAGCTGACGGTAGAGAACGTAAAGCAGCACTGCCGCTTCCACCCGAGGTGCGGAACGAGCTTTGTGTTCCTGGTGCTGTTCATAAGCATATTCGTGAACTCGGTGTTCCGCCTGTCGTGGGAGAACGTTATGCTGAGGGTGCTGTGCAAGCTGGCGCTGCTGCCCGTTGTGATGGGGCTTGCGTATGAGGTGATAAGGCTGGCGGGCAAGTATGACAACCCCGTGATGAGGGCTGTCTCCGCGCCCGGGCTGTGGATACAGCGCATTACGACCAAGGAGCCGCATGATGACGAGATAGAGTGCGCGATAGAGGCTTTGAAGGCTGTAATTCCCGAAGGGGGAGAATAGCCCGAGCGGCGGACCATGGTCTTTCTTTTGGGGGCGTTTAAATGGGTGTAGGTGAAAATGCGATCGCGGACAGGGAGATATATCTTACAAGAATGCAGCGGTCGATACTCGATAAGATGTTCTTTATCGATAAGGTGTTTGAGCCGTTCGATACCGTGCTCGATTTCGGCTGCGCCAACGGCGAGCTGATAAAGGCGCTGATGAGAATGTGCCCCGAATACAGCTATGCGGGGTATGACATTGATCCCGAGATGATCGCGGCGGCGGAGAAGAATGTTCCGCAGGTGCCGTTTTGGTATGACTGGGACAGCATCTCGGTCAGACCCGAAAGCACGCTGATAAACATATCCAGCACGATACACGAGGTCTATTCCTACGGCACCGATGAGGACGTGAGGGTGTTTCTTGACAGAGTGTTCGGGAGCGGCTTCAAGTATATCTCGGTGAGGGATATGGCTTTTGAGGAAAGGCTTGAACGCCCCGTTGACGAGGATATGCTCGGGGCGGTAAGGAGGAGCGGTTACACCTCGCAGCTGGCGGATTTCGAGCAGGTGTGGGGCAGGATCACCACGCAGAAGCAGCTGGTGCATTTCCTGCTGAAATACAAATACACACAGAACTGGGAGCGGGAAGTGAGAGAGAACTATTTCCCCGTTTCGGACGAGCAGCTGGTGGGGATGGTGCCGCAGGACTACAGTATCGTCTACTGTGAGCGGTTCACGCTGCCGTTTACCGCATGGCAGATAAGACGGGACTTCGGCTTTGAGCTGAAAGACCGCACGCATATAAAGCTGATACTTGAAAAAAGGGGGAGTTGAAATGAGTACCTACGGGCAGCTGCTGACCGACGGGATAGAACAGCTGTCGGGACTTGAATATTCCGATGCGGCGCTGGAAGCCAAGGAGCTTATGGGGCTTGCAGTCGGGAAGGATTGCCGCGGGACGGAGTTTGAGGAGCTTATGTGGCAGGAGTGCAGCGAGAGCACCGAGCAGAGCTTTTTCGATCTTGTGGTGCGCAGGCTCTCGGGAGAGCCGCTGCAGTATATCATCGGGGAATGGGATTTCTGCGGGCTTCATTTCAAGGTCGGAAGAGGTGTGCTGATACCGAGGCAGGATACGGAGCTTCTGATAGATATAGCGGTGAAGCTGTACAAAAATTCGGACAGTATATCCGTCATCGACCTGTGCGCGGGCACGGGCTGCATAGGGCTCACGCTGGAGCAGAAGCTGAGAGTTTCCGAGCTTACGCTGATAGAGAAGTACACGGACGCATTCGAGTATCTGCTGGAGAACAAGCTTGCGCTCGGGTCATCTGCGCATATTGTAAAGGGCGATGTGACCGACGAGACGCTTACAGAGCAGCAGATGCAGGCCGATCTGATCGTCTGCAATCCGCCGTATCTCACGGCTGCCGATATGGGTCAGCTGCAAAAGGAGGTAAGGGCGGAGCCTGTTGAGGCGCTGTTCGGCGGTGAGGACGGGCTCGACCTCTACCGCGCGGTAACAAGGCTCTGGAAGCATAAGCTGAAGGAGGGCGGAGCGCTGCTGTTCGAGATAGGTGCTTCGCAGGCTGATGAGGTTATGCAGCTGATGATACAGCACGGCTTCAGGGACGTTCGTGTGAAAAAGGACTATGCGGGCAACGACCGCGCGGTCATCGGATTCAGGCGGGAGGCTTAACTGTACATTAAATTGTACCGTAAAACCGACAAAAGCAATAACTGTCCAAAAAAAGATACACACTTTTGCTGAAATATATGCTATAATATACCCGAAGCAAAAACGGATCTTGATTCGGGAATTATGGAGGTAAAACAAATGGCGATCGACAAGAAGAAAAAAGAAGGCAAGACGGTAGTAAAGGTTACCGATAAGGAAGAGAAGAAGAAGGCCCTCGATACGGCGATAGCGTATATCGAGAAGCAGTTCGGTCAGGGCGCGATCATGAAGCTGGGCGAGACTAAGGCGCTGGACATCGAGTGCATCCCTACGGGCTCGATGACGCTGGATATGGCGCTCGGTGTCGGCGGTATACCGCGCGGCAGGATCATCGAGATCTACGGACCCGAATCCTCGGGAAAGACTACCGTTGCACTGCACTGCATAGCAGAGGCGCAGAAGCTCGGCGGCGAGGTAGCGTTCATAGATGTTGAGCACGCGCTCGACCCTGTGTATGCTGCGGCGCTCGGGGTGGATATCGACAATATGCTCGTGTCACAGCCCGATTCGGGCGAGCAGGCACTGGAGATCGCCGAGGCACTGGCAAGGTCGGGAGCTATCGACTGCATCGTTATCGATTCGGTGGCGGCAATGGTCACGAAGGCCGAGATCGACGGCGAGATGGGCGACACTCATGTGGGTCAGCTGGCAAGGCTGATGTCACAGGCGATGAGGAAGCTCACCTCTGTTATCGCAAAGTCTAACTGTGCGGCGATCTTTATCAATCAGGTGAGAGAGAAGATCGGCGTTGTCTACGGCAATCCCGAGACTACTCCCGGCGGCAGGGCGCTGAAATTCTATGCCTCTGTCCGTATCGAGGTAAGGCGCGGCGAGAAGATACAGAGCGGCTCTGAGTTCATAGGCAACCGCACCAAGTGCAAGGTGGTGAAAAACAAGGTCGCACCGCCGTTCAAGGAGTGCGAGTTCGATATCATGTACGGCACGGGCATCTCCCGCGTGGGCGAGGTGCTGGACATGGCGGCGGAGCTTGGCATTGTCAAGAAGGGCGGCGCGTGGTACAGCTATAACGATCAGAAGCTCGGTCAGGGCAGAGACAACTCCAAGGAGTTCCTGCTCTCAAATCCCGAGATCATGGCTGAGATCGAGGAGAAGATCAAGGAGCAGAAGGATAAGCTTGTGATGACCTCGAAGAAGAGCAAGAAGAATGCGGCGCTGGAGGAAAAGGCGGCAGCGGCTGCGGGAGATGCCGAGAAGACCGATGCACCCGCAGAGGAGCCTGCTCCCGCTCCCGCTATAGAGAAGAAGTCCTCAAAGAAGGTGAATGTCGTGGTAGACCCCTCGGACGATTTTGAGGAGTTCGCTCCCGTTGATATCACCGACCTCGGGAACGGCTGATGCGGATAACCGACATAACACAGTTCAAGGGCAAGACCCTGCGGATAGACTTTGAGCAGGGCGAGCCCGCCTTTATCAATGCCGAGGTCGTTTACGACAAGGGGCTTGAAAAGGGCATGGAGCTGACGGACGGGCAGTGGCAGGCGGTGGTGTATGCCAACGATCTGCGGCGGGCGCGTGAACGGGCGCTGTATCTGCTCGACTACAAGGACTATTCGTATATCCTGCTGTTCCGCAAGCTTTCGGATAATTACAGCGAGCAGATCTGCTATGAGGTCTGCGACAGGCTGGCGGAGCTGGGAATGATAAACGACAGGCGCTTTGCCGAGGGGCTTGCACGGAAATACATGGAGGTCAAGCACTTCGGGTATTACAAGGCTGTGCAGGAGATGAAGCTCAAGGGGCTGTCAAAGCAGCTGATAGACGAAGCGCTTGCGCCTTATCAGGAGACCGAGAGTGTCCGCGGGCGGATAAGGGAGCTTGTGGAGAAAAAATATCTCCGCCGCCTTGACGGGGAGGACGGAGTTAAAAAGGTAAAGAATGCGCTCGTGCGGCAGGGCTATTCCTATGGGGATATAAATGCTGTGTTTGCCGAGCTTGAAGAGGAGGACGACTGAATGACTGTGATGGCTGCGGTAGTTTCGGACACGGTGGCAAATGCTTTCAACATCGGGATCGCGTTAGGGCTGTTTCTGGTTATGCCCGTGATAATAACCATTGGCTATATGAAGAACAAGGATCTTGACAAGAAGCCTTCCCGCGAAAACACACCCGCCGACACAAGCAGTGAGAGCAAGGAGGAGTAAGCGCCGCTTGCTGAGAATACTGTACAGTGTTTGATGACCCGCCCGAGCAGGTAAGCAGGAAGGCGGGTCTTTTTGTTTTTGTTTTTGAATTTTGAATTTTGAAATTTGAAATTTGAAATTTGTTTAGCTGTATTGACATTTGGTAAGATAAAATGGTATAATATAAAAAATTTCGGACTTCAGGGGGGAGCTTTTGTGAGAATTGACCTTAACGATGAGTGGGTGATGATAGACGGCGAGGACAGCTATGAATGCTCGGTGCCGTGCTCGGCATATAAGGTGCTGACAGATAACGGCAGGCTTGCCGACCCGTACTACCGCGACAACGAGGCAGCTGCAACTGCCGCGGCTGAGAGGGACTTTGTGTTCAGAAAGGTGTTCACGCTCCCCGAAAGGCTGCTGCGGCAGGACAGGATAATGCTTACCTTTGAGGGGATAGATACCGTGGCGGACGTGTATCTTAACGACACCTATCTCGGCAGCAGCGACAATATGCACAGGACCTATGAGTTCGATGTGAGGGGTATCGCCGATCATGAAAATGTACTGGTGGTGTGGATACACTCGCCGATAAGATATATAATCGACGCACAGTCAAAGCGCCCGCTGGCGGGTGTTAAGGAGGCTATGGAGGGCTATCCTCATCTGCGGAAGGCGCACTGTATGTTCGGCTGGGACTGGGGCCCGAAGCTGCCCGATATGGGCATCTGGCGGGGCGTGCATATTTCGGGGTACAGCGGCGGACGGATAAAGGGTGTGTATTATACACAAAAGCATTCCGAGGGCAAGGTGATCGTTGATGTGAATGCCGAGCTTGATATCTGGTCGCACGGGATAACCGCCGAGGTAGTGTTCACATCGCCCGGGAATATCCGCCTTACCTCGAAGCTGATAAACGGCAAGCTGACTATCGAGATAAACGACCCGCAGCTGTGGTGGGTGAGGGGGCTGGGAGAGCAGCCGCTGTATATCTCGGAGGTGCGGCTGCTGTCGGGTAAGAAAGTGATCGATTCGCGCACCGACCGAATAGGGCTGCGCACGCTCACCGTATCTCAGGACAAGGATACATGGGGGCGGGAGTTCTGTTTCATAAACAACGGCATCAAGGTCTTTGCTATGGGCGGAAACTATATCCCCGAGGATCAGATACTTCCGAACTGTACAAAGGAACGGACTGTTAAGCTGCTTGGCGACTGCATTGAGGCGGGCTTCAATTTCATAAGAGTCTGGGGCGGCGGAGTTTATCCGAGTGAAGATCTTTACGATTACTGCGACGAGCATGGGCTGATAGTATGGCAGGACTTTATGTTTGCCTGCTCGGCGTATCTGCTGACACCCGAATTTGAAGAGACGGTGCGCGCCGAGGTCGCCGACAATGTGAAGCGTCTGCGCAGTCATCCCTCGCTGGGAATGTGGTGCGGCAACAACGAGATCGAATCGGCTTGGGAGTATTGGGGCTGGCCGAAGGACGATGAGGCGCGAAGAGATTATCTCAGGCTGTTTGAAGAAATAATACCCTCGATACTGCTGGAGCTTGACCCGCAGACCTTTTACTGGCCGAGCTCGCCGTCGTCGGGCGGAGGGTTCAGGGAGCCGTCGTCAAACAAGTCGGGGGATATGCATTACTGGGCTGTATGGCACGATTTCAAGCCTATCGAGGATTTCAGGCGGCTGTACTACCGCTTCTGCTCGGAGTACGGCTTTGAGAGCCTGCCCGACATAAAGACCTGCCTTGCCTTTGCCGACCCCGCAAAGGGCGATCTTGCGCTTTCGAGCTCTGTGATGAAGCTGCATCAGAAGTGCGACAGGGGCATGGAGAAGCTTGAATACTATATGCAGCAGTATGTTGACGTATCGGATGACTTTGAGAGGCAGATATATCTTTCGCAGCTGGTGCAGGCAGACTGCATTCGCTCGAACGTTGAGCATATGCGCCGTGCAAGAGGGCGGTGCATGGGCTCGGCATACTGGCAGATAAACGACTCCAACCCCGTGATCTCGTGGTCGTCGGTGGACTACTTCGGGAGGAAGAAGGCGCTGCACTATGCGGCGAGGAGGTTCTATGCGCCGCTGCTGCTGAGCTGCGACGACCGCGACCCGCTCCGCCCCGTGCTGTATGTTACCAATGACACCACCGAGGAGGAGCCGCTGACCGTGACCTGTAGGCTGAGGAACAACCGAGCCGAGATACTGGAGGAGTTCACGGCTGACATAATCGCCGATCAGCTCGGGGTGGTGAGGGCGATGAAGCTTGACCTTAGCAGGCAGCTGAGAACGCAGCGGGACAGATGCTCGAAGTACATAGAGTACACGCTCGAAAACTACAAGCGCGAGATAGCGGGCGGTACAACGCTGTTTGTGCGCCCGAAGGAGTTCAATATACTCGGAGCGGGGATATACACCGAGATATTTGAGCTTGACAACTGCTTTGCGATAACGCTTATCGCAGAGAATTTTGCCAAGAGCGTTTTTCTGTCGCTTTCGGAAGCGGACATCGAGTTCTCGGACAACTGGTTCGATATTCACGGCGACGAGGAGGTCACGGTGACTATCCCCAAGCCTGACGGTCTGACCGTTAAGGATATCAGAAGGCAGCTGAAGGTGATGAGCTACTGAGGCGGCTGACCGTG